>JAKIVF010000087.1 GCA_021647145.1 Methylococcaceae bacterium
TCAAAGAAGGAAAATTAAGTCAATACACCGCCTCATTAGCTGCTAACCTTTTAAGAAAAGGGGTGCAGTTTGATCTGGCTGGCGATATCAATGCAGGGTTATCAATCCATTTAGTGGATGATGCAATGGAAATAGATTTTACTGATGAGGCTGTCACTGCTTTATTGCTAGAGCATATTCAGCCTCGATTTAGGGCTTTATTACAAGGAATAGTAAAGTAAAGGGAAATTCTAGTAATTGATGCAACAAGCAGTAAAAATTTTGATTAAAAGTAAGATACTCTAAAACCGCTTACACTAAAATAATGAAAATCGGTGTACCAAAAGAAATCAAGAACAAAGAAGCAAGAGTTGCAATAACACCTGATGGTGTTACTAAATTAGTTCGGTTAGGAAATACTGTTGTTATTGAAGAAAATGCAGGGTTTGATTCCGGATTTACAAATGAGCAATATAAAGACGCGGGTGCATTACTAGTTTCTACTGCAGAAGCATGGAATGTAGATTTAGTTGTTAAGGTGAAAGAGCCTCAAAAGTCTGAGTACTCTTATCTTGATAAACAAATAGTCTTTACCTTTTTTCACTTGGCTGGTGTCGATATAAATCTAACTAAGGAGTTAGTAAAAAAAGGCACAACAGCTTTAGCCTATGAAACACTTGAAAATGCTAATGGACAATTACCTATTCTACAGCCAATGAGTGCAATTGCAGGAAATATGTCCGTTTTGATGGGTGCGTATTATTTAGCTAGTTTTAATCAGGGAAAGGGGCTGCAATTAGGGGCAGTGCTTAATAAAACTTATGGAAAAGTAGTTGTTATAGGTGATGGTATAGTCGGGCAACATGCATCAAAGGTGGCCTCTGCTTTAGGCGCGCAGGTTTTTATTGCTGGGTTAGATGAAATTAAATGGAAGAGTGAAAAAGGAAAACTATTACCACAGGTTAATTTTTTTATCTCGAATAAAGAGAACATTTCTCAGCAGATTATAGATGCAGACTTGGTAATTGGAGCAGTCTATTGCCGAGGAGCTAAAGCTCCTAAAATTGTGACCCAAAAAATGTTGAAGACAATGCAACCTGGCTCGGTTATTGTAGATGTCAGTATTGATCAGGGTGGTTGTTTTGAAACATCCAGCCCAACAACTCACATGGATCCCGTGTTCGTAAAATACGGAGTGATTCATTATTGTGTTTCTAATATGCCTGGTGCATACCCTAAAACCTCAACTATCGCGCTAACTAATACAACCATAGAATATATAAAAGATATTGCTGAAAACGCACTAGATACCTTTATCAGTGATAAGGGAAAAATGAAAGCGATCAATGTTTATAAAGGTAATATAGTATCTAAAGAAGTAGCTCAGAACTTAGATTTATTAGAATTATTTAAGCCTATGGAAAGCTTTTATTAGTCATGCTGCTTATGAGATATCCTACAAATTGTAAATATACCATGCTAGTCACTAGTTTACCGGCACATAAAAATAATTTATTTGATGAAAAACAAATTCCACTTTCCAGAATACAGCTTAATAAACGATTAGCACTGTTAGATGAAAAAGATGCAACTGATTTATTGAAGATTGAACAACTATTACACTGGTCACATATAAAAAAAGATATTAATCAGATATTTGTAAACGAAACAATAAAATCTATCAACTCTATAAATAACGACTTTATTAAAAACATTATAATTTGGCGACTAGAATTACGGATCATTCTGGCGGCATTAAGAATGAGGCATCAAGGACAGAAAACACCACCGGATAAAAAAATATTTGGCTTTGATTACTGGTATTTTATGATGACTAAATATTGGCATGAACCTGATTTAGGTTTAGCTAAGCAGTTACCATGGCTACCTAAAGTGAATGAGTTATTAGTAGCTAATAAAAGTTTACAATTAGAAAAATTCTTATTCCACGTAATTTGGGATCATTATCGTCAACTGAGTTTAGGACATTATTTTAATTTTGAAGCTGTTATTATTTATGTTCTCCGTTGGGATATTATCAATCGATTAGCCAGTTATAATAAAGAGAAAGCTATTCGGCACTTTAATGATTTAATTGATGCTCAATTAGAAGATAAAGTAATATGGTAAATAAAGTCCAGGCAACCGCACGAGTAATCGCTGTTCAAGATGATATTGTTTCTATTGAGTCGATAGAAGATACGTCAATACCATTAACAAAAAATGAAGTTGTTTATATTTTACCTTCACGATCAACTACACAACATACTGAGCGATTAAAAGCTGAAGTCCTACGTATTCAGGGTAATACCGCTGATGCACAAGTCTATGAAAGTACGATAGGTGTTGGTGTTGGTGATCCTGTTGAACAAACAGGGAAAATGCTTTCTGTAGAACTAGGGCCTGGATTGCTTGGTCAGGTTTATGATGGGTTGCAGAACCCGCTGGATGTGCTTGCTACTGATTTTGAGTTTTTCTTGCCTCGAGGAGTGGATTTACCTGCATTAGATGAAAATAGTAAATGGACTTTTACCCCAAGCGTACAAACTGGAACAATTTTAAAAGCGAGTTCTGTAATTGGGTCAGTTGTAGAAAGAGGGTTTATGCATAAAATCATGTTGCCATTTAATCTACAAGGTGATGTTGAAGTTAGTTGGATTCAAGAAGGTATTGTAACCGTGACTGACCCAATAGCAAAAATCAGATCAAAACAAGGGAAAGAACAAGTTATTACCTTAATGCAAAAATGGCCTGTTCGTAAGCCGCTCCCTCAGCAATTGCTGAAAAAAAATATAGTTCAAAGACAGTATCCTTCTGAGCCTTTAATTACCCATCTTCGTTTAATTGATACTTTTTTTCCTATTGCAAAAGGAGGAACAGCTTGTATTCCTGGACCTTTTGGTGCAGGTAAAACAGTATTACAGAACTTGATTTCAAGAAATTCTGATGTTGATATTGTGATTATTGTTGCATGTGGTGAAAGAGCAGGAGAGGTGGTTGAAACTATCACTGAATTACCCCAGATGACAGATCCTAAAACGGGTGGGTCATTAATGGATAGAACCATTATTATTTGTAACACATCATCTATGCCTGTTGCTGCACGCGAAGCTTCTATTTATACTGGTATTACACTGGGTGAATACTATCGCCAAATGGGCTTAAATGTTTTATTACTGGCTGATTCTACATCACGCTGGGCGCAAGCAATGAGGGAAACATCGGCTCGATTGGAAGAAATTCCTGGGGAAGAAGCTTTTCCTGCATATCTGGATTCTGCTATTAAAAGTATTTATGAGCGAGCTGGAGTGATTCATACCCTTGATAATTCAGAAGGCAGCTTAACCATGATTGGCACGGTTTCACCTGCTGGAGGGAATTTTGAAGAACCTGTTACTCAGTCAACATTAGGTACGGTTAAAACTTTCTTAGGGTTAAGTGCAGATAGAGCCTATAAACGTTTTTATCCAGCGGTAGACCCTTTATTATCGTGGTCTAGATACAGTGAACAACTAAGTAATTGGTATGCAAAAGAGCAGGATGCAGACTGGACAGAGAATGTTAATTCCATGCTGCAATTATTAAAACAGGGTGAAAATATATACCAGATGATTCAGGTTGCAGGTGAAGAGGGCATATCATTGGAAGATTATGTTATTTACCAGCAGGCACTATTTTTAGATATGGTTTATTTGCAACAAGATGCTTTTGATGAAGTGGATGTTTCTGTTTCTATGGATAGGCAAAAACAGAATTTTAAACGAATTATTCAGCTGGTTAATATTGAGTATCAATTTATAAATCAAGAACAGGCAAGAACATTTTTTATCAAATTGACAGGGCTGTTTAAAAATTTGAATTATGCTAAATTTGAATCGATTAAATATAAAGAGTTAGTAGATAAAATTAAAAAACTAGCTGATTTAATAGAGAAATAAATAACCCCATTTTGCGTAAAATTTTTGTTCGTCTTAGATTTTGTTGCGAAAGACATATAGCACAGGCTATGCAACCACAGCAACAAAACCTAAGGCGGAGAAAAAGGCAAACAAGGTGGGTGGGTTATTTATTTTCTGTTGCCTAAAAGATGAGTTTAATGTTTTAACTCTCCCATGACTACTTTATGATCTGTTACTTTCTGTACAACATCTTCATAATAGTCATTTCTAAATTCGGTAATAGCTTTTTTTGCATTGGCTTGGTTAATTCCACTTCCCAATAAAATTTCTTCGGTTAAACGTAAACTAATTTCTAAGGTTTCTGATACCGTTGATGTGACTCCCTGGCTTATTAAATCAGCACAATGTTGTCTGTCTATAGCACGAGCATGAATTGGTAAGTCTGGGTAATATTGCCGCATTAAAGGGATCATTCGATCAATTTTTTTAGCATCATCTAAGACAACAACTATCATCTTTGCATGACTAGCACCCGCAGCACGTAATACTTTTATATTGCTAGCATCACCATAAAAAACTGGAAAACCTTGAGCTTGAGCGGCTTTAACACGCTCTTGACTCATTTCAATTGCTATATATGGAACATCAGCAGTTGATAAAATTGCACCAATTCGGGCACCAACCCGACCAAAACCAGCTAAAATTATATGCTCTTGAGCTACATCATCCCATTCGTCGCAACAGTCTTCATTTGGTAATTCAGGTTTATGAAACTTAGTTAATAAAATATTTGATATTTTTACAACAAAAGGAGTAAACACCATGCTTAAGGTGATGATTAATGTCAAAATTTGGCTAGTATTCGGCTCTAATACGCCTGAGGTTGAAGCAAACCCAAACATAACAAAACCAAACTCCCCGCTTTGTGATAGTAAAACACTTGCTTGAGTTGCATTATTATGACTGGCACCTGAGAACCGTATCAGTAAATAAATAACGGATGCTTTAATAATCATTAAAAGGAGAGTTAAATAAATGATGAAATCATATTTTTTTAAAAATAGATCAAAATCAATACTCATGCCAACAGTCATAAAGAATAAGCCAAGTAATATTCCACGAAAGGGTAAAATATCAGCTTCGATTTGATGTCGATAATGTGATTCTGCTAACATTAAACCTGCTAAAAAAGCACCTAAAGCCATGGATAAACCGATGTATTCCATAATCCAGGCGACACCTAGTACCAGTAATACGGCAACGGCAATAAAAACCTCTGGGTCTTGGCTTGCAACGATTTTACCTAAAATAGGATTAAGCAGATAACGACCAACTAATAATAAAATGATAATGGCTGAGATAGCATAAAATAGATTTAACCCTAACTCCGTAGCATAGACTTCTCCACCAGAAAACATTGAAACTAATGCGAGCAAAGGCACTACCGCTAAATCCTGAAATAATAAAACGGAAAATGACATTCGACCCATAGTGGTGGAAATACCACCTCGTTCAGCTAATAAATTTAGACAAAATGCTGTTGATGATAAGGCTAGGCCAAAACCAATAATAATGGATTCATTTATCGAAACACCCAACCATATTGAAATGCTAAAAAATATTGCTGCCGTAATTAAGAGTTGCCCTGACCCTAGGCCGAGAACCAGTTTGCGCATTTGCCAGAGTTTCTCTGGTTTTAATTCAATACCTAAAACAAAGAGCAAAAAGATGACACCAAACTCGGCTAAGTGTCGAATTTCGTCCACCTCTGTGATAATACTTAATGCCCAAGGCCCAAGAATTACCCCTGCCGTTAGATAGCCTAGAATAGCGCCTAACCGAATAGCATGAAAGACTGGGACTACTGTTACTGTCGCTAATAATATTGCTAATATATCTATTAAATAGTTAGATCCTGTTTCGGTCATATTAAATTAATTTCTGGAAATGAGGATAGATGTCTTAACAAGGATAACAGAGGGCGTGATTAAAAGTGAAGTAAACCATTAAGCAGCTATTTTTTTTGAGAAAGCTCAGAGTTAAAGAGCCATTAAGTGCTCTTAATCAATCTTAACGTACGTTTTGGAAATTGTTGCTCATCGCTGCTGTCTTTCAGTGATAAATCCAGCGTGTCTTCATGCACTGCAGTCATCAATTCAATTAATTTTGCTTCATGTTTTAGCTTTTCCTGAATATCCTCACACTCCCACATTTGATTTAATACTTGTTTAGCGTGGTGATGGATCATTAAGGAAACAGCACTTGGGAGGTGCGAATAACTTTTTTGTATTAATGACTTTAATTGGTCTATAGAATCAAGAAATTGTTTATAATCTCTTAGCTGTTGTTCTGATTGGGCTTTAAGCATTGATATATCGGTTGCATGGATCTGCTTCATTTTTATAAGTTCGTGCTCAAATTGTGCTTGACGTTTTTTGAGGTCAGCTTGTAATGATAGTTTTTCCTGCGCCTTAGTATTTTTTAATAATTGAATCTCATTATGTTTTTCTTGTTGCCAACGTAAATTGCCAGATTTGACTGCATTGAACAGGTTAATAAAAAAAGAACCAATACTAGAGCCGCTTATCATTGTTTATCGTTTTGAAGGTATTCAGAGTTTTGTTGTAAATAAGGCAGGTTAGTTTGCTGAGAGGATAACTGTAAATTTATTTTAATAAGTCCTTCCATATCTAACTGTTTTACACATTGTTTAATCGCGCGTTTTGTTGTTCGTTGAATTTCAGGAGAAAGACGAGCGCGACAACTCATTAATCGTTTACGAGTATCTTTAGCTAAATGACGCAAATGGGCTTTAGTGTTGGCATTATAGAGCGATTGTTGTTGTGTGACTGTTTTCTGTTGAAATTGTTGTTTTTTGTTTCGGTGTTTTTTTTTCAGAGCTTGATTTTTTCGTATAAAGCTCAAATTTTGCTTTCGAATGCGCTCTTTTATTGATAACAAATAGTAAAGTATTTGTAGTGTTTTTTTACTCACAAAGGAGATGAGTACCGTTCCCATGAGGCTGAGTGCTATATAGAGAACTAACATTAAAATGAGCCCGGCAACTAACCCTAAAACAGCCATCATTTAAGATGGCACAATGGCTTGGTCACAATAAAACCCATTTTTCTCATGCTTTTGGGCTTGTTTTACTGCGTTGTCTGTTGATTGCAAGATTGATTTTATTTGTTCCTGACAATTTTCATCATCACCACAAGTTAACTGAGTAGGATATTCTGCTAATCCAATGCTAATAATTGACTCATTATTAGAGATAATTTTTTGATTTAATACATTTTCACAAATATGTTGAGCTGTTGTCTCTGCCGCATCAATTGTTGAATAGCCTAAGATAACAGCAAAGGTAGCTGCATCATAACGAGCGATTGAATCGTCTGTAGAATTGGTTTCATGTTTAATAATATCAGCGACTTTTATCACCATTTGCTCAACATCCTCATTCCCAGTACTTTCTACTAAAGATTTATGAGCATCTAAGCTGATTAACATTAATATAAAAGGTGATGCTTCATTTTTATAATGCTCAATTCTTTCTTCAAGAACCGATAAAAACTCAACCCGTGTTGGTAGTTTTGTTAACGGGTCAAGGGTAATAGATTTTTGATCTAGTCCTTCTTGTGCTTCTAGCCACAAAACATTGATAATGCCAAATGCACAAGCAAGCAACACTCCTAATATCCAAGTAAAATACCACATGTTAGTCTCCCTATTAATAAGCGGTGTGCTGATTGTCACGAATGGTTTTCACCGTTACCTTGCCTCTCATTACTCGATATACCCAGCTGGTATACATAATAATGATAGGTAAAAAAACCAAGGTTGCCCAGAATAAAACTTTTAGTGTCATGTAACTGGAGCTGGAATCCCAGATGGTTAAACTATTATTAGGGTGGCTGCTGGAAGGCAACAGAAACGGATACATTGAGATTCCAGCTGTTAAAATAACACCGGAGATAGTGATGCTACTGGTAATAAAGCCAAAAATGAGCCGGTGTGTGCGTGAGAATAACAGAGTTAACAATGTCATGATTAAAACCATAACAGGAACTCTATAAAACCAGGGAAAAGTCGAATAATTATCTAACCAAGCCCCTGGCTCGGTTTCGACGACCTTTTTTAAAGGATTAGGGGTAGCTGCTAGGTCACCTATTGAAACAATTCTATATCCTTCAAGTCCGTACGCGACCCATATTCCTGCTAATATAAATAAAACTAGAAAAAGTGAGCCTGACCAGAAAATAGTCCTTTTACAGCGCTCTGCAATAACCCCCTCTGTTTTAAGTTGTAAATACATAGAGCCATGCATGGTCAGCATAGAAAGGCTGATAAAACCAGTTAATAATGCGAAGGGGTTTAATAATGCCCAAAAGCTACCTGTGTAAAAAGAACGTAAGTCATTATCAAAATGAAAAGGAATACCTTGTAATAAATTTCCGAAAGCTACGCCAAAAAGCAGTGCAGGGAATGCAGCCGCAACAAATATACCCCAGTCCCATGAATTTCGCCAGCGTGGATCAGGCAGTTTGCTTCGGTAATCAAATCCCACTGGCCTTAAAAAAAACGTAAATAGGACTAAAAATAAGGCAATATATATTCCTGAAAATAATGTCGCATAAACTAATGGCCAAGCAGCAAATAAAGCACCGGCTGCGGTGACAAACCAGACCTGACTACCTTCCCAGGTAGGTCCTACAACATTAAGTAAGACGCGTCTTTCATCATCCGTTTTACCTATAAATGGCAACACGATTCCTATGCCTAAATCAAAACCATCCATAATGGCAAAACCAATAAAGAGTATGCCAATAAACAGCCACCAGATTACTTTTAATGTTTCATAGTCCAGGGTCATGCTGAACCTCCAATTTTTTCATAATAGTAACGACCAGTATGCAAGGCGCTAGGGCCAAGACGTGCAAACTTAAACATGAGGAACATTTCAATGACAAACAAGAGGGTGTAAAAGCTGATAAACCCCGCTAGACTGAAGTATAACTCACCTACAGTGCGCGAGGATATACTCAAATGCGTGGGCAATAATTCAGCCACGGCCCAAGGTTGGCGGCCATATTCTGCCACTATCCAGCCCATTTCACAGGCTATCCAGGGTAGGGGGATGGAATATAAGGCTATCCATAATAGCCATCGGTGTTGCATTACTTTTTTAACCGTACAGAGGTAGAATGAAAAAGCAAAAATGAATAGCATGCTAAAACCGCAGGCAACCATGATGCGAAAAGTCCAAAATAAGAGAGGTACATTAGGAATAGTATCTTTGGTAGCCTGTAAAATTTGCTGTTCAGTTGCATCTGTAACTTTTTCTGTATACTTCTTCAACAATAAACCATAGCCTAGGTCTTCTTTATAATGATTGAATTTTGAGACTATTTCTGTATCTTCCTGGCCTGCTTTTATTTGTTCTAGAAGCCCGTAAGCAACGATACCATTTCTTACCTTTTGTTCGTGCACTTCTAATAAGTCTTTGATGCCAATGATTTCCTCATCGGCCGATCGTGTTCCTATCAAACCCAGAACCCAAGGGATTTTAATGGCATGCTCAGTTATCATTTTTTCTTGATCGGGAAAGCCGATTACAGTAAAGGCCGCTGGAGGTTCAACCGTTTCCCATTCAGCTTCTATTGCAGCAAGTTTGGTTTTTTGAACTTCACCATCGGTATAACCACTTTCATCTCCTAATACAATCACAGAAACAACACTGGCAAAACCAAAAGCAGCTGCAATAGTAAAAGAGCGAATTGCAAAGGCCGAATCTCGACGTTGTAACAGATAATAAGCACTGATACCTAACACAAACATAGCGGCCGTACAATATCCGGCTGCAACGGTATGTACAAACTTGACTTGTGCGGCTGGATTAAAAATAACTTCACCAAAACTGGTGACTTCCATACGCATGGATTCAAAATTAAATTCTGCTCCTACTGGATTTTGCATCCAGCCATTAGCGACAAGGATCATAAGTGCAGATAAATTAGTTGCTAATGCCAATAGCCATGTACAAAGTAGATGTTTAACTCGACTTAAACGATCCCAACCAAAAAAGAATAAACCGACCATGGTGGATTCAAGAAAAAAAGCAACCAAGCCTTCTAAAGCGAGAGGGACACCAAAAACATCGCCAACATAGTGAGAATAATAAGCCCAGTTAGTACCAAATTGAAATTCTAGAGTAAGCCCTGTCGTTACACCCAAGGCAAAGTTAATGCCAAACAATTTACCCCAAAAGCGAGTCATGTCTTTATAGATCTGTTTGCCAGTCATGACATAAGTCGACTCCATAATCGCCATGATAAAGGATAAGCCGAGTGTTAACGGGACAAATAGAAAGTGATATAACGCTGTAATCGCAAATTGTAAGCGTGATAGATCAACAATTTCTTCTGGAATCATATTTTTGATCCTTTGTGTTTTTGTGTTTTAAATAATGATATTGTGGCTCTTAATTAAATCATAAATTAGGCTATGTTTTTAACAATATCAACTTATTATAAAATAATAATATTTTCAATACTAACAAGTTACATCAGTTTTTGCAATGAAAGTTTTATAGTCGACAGGACAATCGGGTTTTAAAGAGGTTGAAAATAAAATTTGGATGGGGGCAACAAACCTATCATTTTGATTTTAAATGATAGATCAACCTATTATAATTGTAAAAATTCAACTTGAATTTTTTAACTTTTGCTGTAAGCCTATGATGGGCTGATAGTCTCCAGAAGGTGCAGGGAAATCTATGGGTTCGAAGTGTGCGGAGACGCGCGAGGGATGCTAAATTTTATTTTATCCCGACTCCATTTGTGGGAGTATTGACTATCCGTAAGGCGTATTCCCTAGGTTCGATGGAGTAACAGCATGCCCCCCAACATTTTGTGAGAAGAATGGAAGAATGTATTTTTTTTCATCCTTCTTCGTGCTTCAACTTAGGCCCAGCGAGCTGCACATTTGGAAAGCTTGCTGAAAACACCCCTATAAAAAACCATTCATTGAATGGTTTTTTATATTAATGGCTTTGGGGACAGAAAATATTGCCCAGAATTTTACTGAGTATAATTAATCACTTGTAAGGTGATAGGATTAGGGCTATTTAGTATTAGGTCTGCTTTATATTTTTGATTCCCAATAACAACACAGGGCAGATGTAGTTTTGTTGTTTTAGCCGTATAAATTGCACAGTTTTGCTTAGAATATTGTCTGCTTGTTTGTAGTTGATCGAGTTCAAACATTAATGATGATTCATTTTTCAGATTTAGAGTTGCTTGGTAAATATTATTATCAACTGCTACACAAGGAATTGTAAGTTGGGGATTAGAAAAAGTAGCACAACTTGAAATTGTGTATTTAATAGCCAAGTCTTCATTAAATTGAGGTAAAGGAAATGTAAGACTCCCATCGTACGATACCTGGCTTTTTAATTTTGAATAAGGCTGGGTTGCAGCACCCTTTGTTTTCCAAAACTCTATATCGACTAACTGATTAGAATTTAACCCTTGGATTGATAACGATGCATTATTAACAGATCCTTGAGTTACATTTCCATCTTGTAATATATAAGAAAATCCTTGTTGTTCATCGCCAACCCCCCAAGTATTAAGAGTGTGGTTTGCACTTAATGCCTTAATTGATCCTACCAAGGTTTTTCGTTGCGTTGATATTTGGGTTGAAGATGCATCGTTTGAACTAAGAAACCGGCTAATTGTTAATTCAACATCACGCATTGCATCAGTTACGCTATTATAATTATCGACCAATTCTTCCGTTACAATACGTAAGCCGGAACCTAGTTGACCACTTGCGAGCCCTGACCAGGATACAGTTCTGTATAATGCATCATCTTCTTCTTGTGTGAAATTTGAACTATACGCTGGTCTGTGGTTAGGCCAAGGGTACCTTGTCATCCCCCACTCAGAATTTAAAAGTGGCACATCGTTAGTTTGATGCGTTAACCAATAAGTTGTTAACAAACCATTTTCTAGAGCTGGTTTTACTTTTTTATCTGTATCTGGGGTATTAATTGGTTCTTCAGAGCTTGTCGTGTAAAAATGAGGCGCTAGAAAATCAAAATTATTACTTTGAAAAAGATACCTTGCTAAGGGACCTCGTGGATCGCGAACAGTCGTACTCGTCATAATAAGGTGGTCAGGGTCTTGCTGACGAATAAAATCATTCAGTTTACTGATCCATTTGATTCGACGTACCATTTCCCTTTCTCTACCAGGGTCAAGCTCTCCTTCCACATTAAGAGTCCACTCATAAGAATCCCACTCACTTAGGGGATCCCAAGCTAATAAATGATCTGAATAAGGACTTTCTTTAACCCAGTTAATCACTGCTTGCATTCTAGCTTTAGCCATCTCCAAGGTTTTTGGGGTCTGAAAAAAATCATCGATTGAAGCTAAAGGACCGCCATTTCCTTGATAGTAAGGTAGCTCATTAGTGAAGGTTTCATCCCATTGTCCACTATCAAAGGGTGCGATGATTAAATAGATGCCTTGCTTTGCCGCGGCTTCTAATGCATTTAGGACATATTGCTTCATGTCCGGATTAAAATTTCCTGCTGGAAATTCAATCCAATAACGTCCTCTTGGTTTTTCAGAGTTACCTGTTTGATCCATATCCAGCGTTTCTAGATACAAACGAAGTGTATTGACGCCTGAATTAGCGAGAGTAACAAAGTGATCTTTAGCTGTTCCTTCATATGAAGGTTCACGAAAATAGTTTTGAAATTTTTTATTACTAGGATCCCAAACATCACCAGGAAAAAGATTACGAAAATATCCCCAGCTAATACCAGCATGTTCACCTATAGGAACAAAAGGTGTTCCATTTTCAAACATTAAACCATGATGACTGGGGGAGACGATTAATCTGCCTTTATCTGAATTATTTTTTATATTTAATGTTGTAATTGTTTGAGAGTTTGATAAGTTTCCAAGCAAGCCAGAGGTTTTGTTTTTTGCTCGAACAGCACTGTAGTATGAGGTTTTTGGCTGGAGACCTGAAATTCTAAGCCTCTCTTTTAGTCCAGCTGATTTGGCATTATATCTATTGGCAAAAATAGTTGCCGCAGACCAGTTTGCTTCATTATTAATTGGGTTTTGACTGTATCTAATTTCATAATAACTAACATAGCTATTATCCGAAGAAATATTTGAAGGTGCAGTAAAATTAAGAATAGCACCAAATGCAGAAGGGTTCTCTACTTTAAGGTCTATAATTGGCTTAGGTTGCAAACTAGAATTTTGTTCTACAAACTTAACTTCAGCATAATTTACAGGCCCACTTATACCCGCTTGTGTTGAATGGTAACTACTATGGCTTCCTTGAATATGATCATCAATAAAGGCTGGTAATACAAACCGTGACGTACCATTTCGATGGTCTGTTAAATCTCGATTTCCACCGGTATTATCAAATATTAAATCAAAATTCATTCCTATTATTTGACCGTCAACCGGAGCAGACATATTTAAGGCTGACCACGGTAAAAAAATTTCAGTTACCCAGCCTTTATCTTTATCTGAACTATTATTGACTGTACCGTTAACTTGAGTCGCCCATAAAGTACCTTCTGCTAATTTTCCACCTGGAATAACATCTGGTGCACCACCATCACCTGAGCCTTTTACATATTTCCAACGTCGAACGATTCCTTCTCCATTTAGCGGGTCATTTAAATTAGCTAAATTAACACCAAAGGCTCGGTCATCATCTGAAAAAAATAGATCTCGACTGTTGTTACTATCAAAATAAAACATAATCGAGTCATCCGTTTCTACTTCCCAGCGATTACCAGTACCACCACCTAATCCATCTGACCATAGGTTTTTGTCATCAACATCAACGGCTAAAAAAAGCCCATCATGAGAGTACATCATTGAAATAACAGCAACCCCATCGTCTCGCCAAGCTTGGGCTCTAGTAATTTTAAAAGCATTTGACCACTCATCGTTGTCCAGAACACCATCAATTCTTGCTGTACCTTGTGGAATAGACCAATGTTGGTGTGCTGAATTAACAGGGTCAACTGATGCAGGGACGACACAGCTAACAAATGACAAGCTAAAAAAAATAGGGATGAATGTGTTTGAAAAAATATTGTTTGATTTACGATTACTTTGAAATGAAAACATTTTATTTATAGTTGATTAATATTTAAAAAATTAGGATGAGATAGAGGTCTGAATATTTACCTAACCGATTTAAATTTAGTATAGAACTACAAATGAAAATGGTTGAAAATTTTTCTATTTTGTGAAAAAGTTGTTTCAGTTTGGTCTGATTTAATCAATCAATTAAAACTTCAATATAAATTAGGTGGTTTAACATAGTCAAGTATGTTAAATAACTCAAGATAATCATTTTTTTGGCAATCAAACTAGTGTAAGTTATTGAATGACTTTATAGCTTCCAAATGGTTCAAAGATTGCTTATAAAAGTCTGTGTGATTATTACGAGTAAATCTGAATAAGATTTCTTGCAATATTCCACTAGACATAAAATAAAGCATATTAATCTTTTCCGCTTTCTCCAAACAAAAAAATTAAAAACTTCTATTTCACATAATATTTTTTATCGTGAATCAATTCTTACAGATGCTAAGTACATCAGTAATAGTAAAAAGTACCTGATTACCCATGAGCCTCAGCCAAATGAGAATAGAGTTTTTGCAGTTCTCTATAGAGCTCGCCATTCCCGAAGTCTTTTATCGGGAATTTATTATTGTTTGTTAGATTCCTGCTAAGAGAATGCAGGAATGACAGGGTGTTTAGTAGGGTGCTTTTAAAGTGGCTGAGACTCATGGGTAATCAGGAAAAAGTATATTTGTCTTTATTTTGGTATGTTATTTACTTTATCTTTATATCAAAAATTAATTGGATAATAATAATGAATAACCCTATACCCATTAAAGGGATCTTTTGCAGGTCGATTAAACTTTTGGCTGGTACGACGCTGGCTACAATGTTATCTACTCAAGGCGTTAGCGCAAAAAACTTAATGCCTCCTGCTTCTGGTTATCACTGTAGATGACGTCTATTGAATGTGGGTGGCAACTGCAAGTATTGCGAGTGGTGAAGTGGTAGCGGGAATTCTTCCTCATTCCTCTCCTTTTAGTTCATTAGCTAGTCTAAAAACCAGTATTAGCAAGAATAAAAATACAGAAAAAAAATTCTTGCCGCAACATCAATAAAACCATTAAATGCCAAGTTCACTTCAGTAGGTAGCCCCTTCAGTCAGTGATGATAACCCCTATTCAGAATCTCTTTTTCGCACATTGAAGTACAGACCACACTATCCCGAAAAACCGTTCTCTGGATTAACTGCTGCAAGAAACTGGGTGCAGTCTTTTGTAGGCTGGTATAACAAAGAACACCTGCATAGCTCAATTAAATTTGTTACACCCGATCAGCGCCATA
>JAKIVF010000088.1 GCA_021647145.1 Methylococcaceae bacterium
CCTTTCTCAGCTTATGAATCCTATCTTTCCCTGAAGAAAGAACTATTTAATGTACTTTCTAATATTGGAATAACTTACAATGTTGAGTTTTCTTGAAAGGTTAAATTAATTTTACGTGGGTACTTACCTCAACACCGGGCATCTCCGTTTTACCTTCATCAGCAGTCCCAGCTGTTTTTTCGTTGTTTGGTTCAGGAATTTTGGGGCTGATTGGGATGAGGAAAAAAGCATAAAAACCCTATCATTTATAGTTTTATGATAGGAATTATCTCTTAAGTTAAGTCTATGGAGGAACTTTAGCTGCAATTGATATTAGATTGAATCGTGGCTTAAGCTCCTCCAAATAATGATTAAAGAAAGGAAACAAAATGGGCACACTAGAAAAAAACTTTACCATACCATCGTATTAATAAGTCTATATCTAGCATTTATAATACCTACATACCTTTTACCTTATGTAGGATAAAACTCAGAAATGATCAAGATGAAACTCCCTAGTCAAATTTTTAGCTGGTTTTTTATTGTTTTTTCCTATGGTCATTTTTGCCGATTCTGATCGTCCAACTTTTAATAAGGAGTCAGGCATATTGGTAATCCCGAAGGCAAGTGTAGATAACGTAGAATTGTATGAAAACGTAAAGTTACAACTAAATTTTTCTACCGGTACATTTACCTTACTTAATGCAACGCCAGTTAGTAATCTGCCAGTCAATAATTTTGATAGGGTGGTAGGCGAATTGCTAATACCAACTTGTGCAGTTGACGTAACTTTATATGAAAATGTACGGTTGCAACTAAATTTTTCTACTGGCCAGTTTACTTTACTTAATGCAACTCCAATAAGTGATCCTGAAACACCTGAGAGCACTTATTACCCAGGTATAGATGTAGATATTACAATTCTAAAAAATGTGACACCTGGCCATAAAGAGGCAATAGTTAATTTGTGGCAGATTCAGACTTCTCCTAACAAAAAAGTAGTCTCCGAACCGATTGTTAAAGATCCAGATTGCAGTAGCTATGGATTCCCTGTTCAGTTCCTTACGACTAAAACATTTAATGACGGTACTGCTCTTTCGCTCTTTCTCCGTAATCCAGAATTAGGCGATGATACAAAGTGCAATGTATATGATTTTACTACGGCTAATAAAAATAGGGGCTCTGAAAGCTTTTTGCTTTACTATAAAGATGTGCCTAATTAAGCTCCAGTTGTTAAGCCAGAGAAGTAGAATCAAGGGAGTATTTAAACAGTAATAATATTGTATATATGAAATAATCGGAGTCAAGTAGTCAGGGACAAGGTACAAATTAAACATCACTCACCTTTTTAACACCATCTGATAGATTGATAAGCTTTTAATCTATACCTGACCTTAGTTATTTATACTGCACCACTGCCAGTTAGACTTGGGTGGTACTAAAAACTCTAATTATTCTTTTTTTTATGCCTTACAAAACACCATTCACGATAAACCACGCGCTGAAAAAGAGGGTTCTTACCCATAAAGAATATACATTATGTATCTAAATGATCGCCACTAGAATATTCTCTATTTTTTGTTTTAACCTGCACTGTTATCCAAGTAATAATAATTAAAATTATCGGAATAATCAGTTTATACGGGGTATTGTCTTCTTCTATACCAACGGTAAAAGGCAGGTGGGAATCTAATTTTTCACCTTCATGCATGATTGTTATATGGGTTAAGTATTCACCTATACCAAAAGGTGTGAAATCAATTTTAGCATCCATTGATCCTTTTTTTATCTTTTGAGGTTCTTGATAAAAGATTCTTGTTCCTTCAGGCTCTTTAGTTACCTCAAACTCTACAGTGGTATTTCTCAGTTTTTTCCCTTCGTAATCAATAACTAAATGTGTTAATCCTAGTTCTGGAATGTTATGGCAATAACTTGCACCCGGTGCTAATATTGGTGTGTAGGCTGAGAAATGAACGACTTCATTTCCTACAGATATACGACAGGTATCAATTTCATTTTTTGCTCCTCTATGTGCAGTAGCTGTTGATGAAAAAAATAGGCTTAATAGTATTGTTACTAAAGCTAAGGGTTTGTATCTTGAAAATTTCTTTTTGAAGCTTAATAAACTATTTTTTCCTGATTTTGTTGGTAGTTCTTTATGTAGATCCTTCTTATTATTTTCAATATAAAAAATATTTTTTTTATTAGTTATTATTATTTTCATAAAGCCTCTCTTTTGTTTAATATTTTGAAATAATTCCTCAAGTTTCCAATATTAATTTATTAATTAAAAATATATACAGAATTAAGTTCTATAACTTGGGTAGAATTATTGTTTGTCTTCATCTAACACACGGGTTTGTGTTGGTAGAGTAATGCCAGAATAATTGCCGAGAAGAGTCAGTGGTGTATAGCTGACTACGCAACTTTGGCACAACGCAGAAGACAAACAGAGTGATTCAAATACCTTAGTACAAGCGAGTTGTCGAAGTTATTTCGTGTACATTTCTTAGTACTGTTTTAATTAGTACTCTTATCTACTATATCAAAATGGTGATAAATGGCAAAACTATCCAAAAGTTATAATTTTTTAGCCAATTACTTTATTCTACTTTTTTCGGATACAGTCATTTAACTTCACACGGAAGTAACCTGCCGTTTCTATAACCTTACTCTAGCAGTGTAGGTGGTAAGTGTAAGGCTCTATTATCCAAAGCTAGTGCTGCCTCATGTATAGCTTCTGATATGGAAGGGTGAGCATGAATGGTTCTTGCAAGATCTTCTGCACTGGCAGAAAATTCCATAGCTAATACAGATTCGGCGATTAATTCAGCGGCTTGTTCTCCAATAATATGTACGCCAAGAATTGCATCAGTTTCAGCATGCGTAATAATTTTAACCATACCGTCCGTTTTTCCTGCTGCCAGTGCACGTGCCGAAGCGGAAAATGGAAAAGTCCCGACTTTATATGGTTCACCTACTGCCTGTAGAGCCTGCTCTGTTTGACCAACCCAAGCTATTTCTGGTGAGCTATAAATAACGCTAGGAATAATATTATAATTGATGGGTTTGCCTTGCTCGGCTATATTTTCTGCAACAAAAATACCTTCCTCCAGACCCTTATGTGCCAGCATGGGGCCAAGAGAGGTTAGGTCCCCAATTGCATAAATTCCAGGAAGGGATGTACAGCAATTTTCATCTACATGGACAAATCCATTATCATCCAGCAATAGTTCTGTTGCTGCTGCCGCCAGGTTTTCACTGTTTGGTTCACGGCCTGTAGCTACAATCAGTTTATCTAGACGAATTGTGTGGGTTCCATTATTATCTTGATATTCTACCGTTATTCCTTTCACTTCTTTTTTTGTAGAAATAACTCTAGCACCAAGACGGATATCTAAACCTTGCTGAGTAAATATTTGGTAGGCTTGTTCTGATATTTGTTGATCGGCAGACGTTAAAAAAACATCTTGTGCTTCTAACAGAATTACATCTGAGCCTAGACGACTCCATATGCCAGCTAATTCTAAACCAATAATGCCTGCACCTATTATCGCCAATTTTTTTGGTGTTTCCAGAAGACTAAGTGCTAATGTTGAATCAATAATTGATTCGTTATCAATAGGCGCACAAGGTAATTTAGAAGGATGTGACCCAGCTGCCAGAATAATATGTTCAGCAGAATAAACGGTGCTTTTTCCTGTATTTATATCCATTGCTTCAACCTGACCAACTGCCAATAATTTTCCATGTGCATGAATGCAATCAATATTATTCAGTTCAAATAAATGAGTGACGTGTTGGCTTAAAGAATTAATAATAGAATCTTTTCTATTAATCATTTGAGCTATATCGATAGTAAGGTTCTCAATTTTTATGCCATGGGCAGAAATCTCATTATTCAGTAGATTAAATATTTTTGAAGATTCTAATAGTGCCATCGAAGAGATACAACCAGCATTGACAAATGTTCCCCCTGGGCTAGAGTTACCCTTTAGATTGCTCCAATTGTCAATACATGCAGTTTTTAAACCTAATTGAGCGCAACGAATAGCCGCTACATAACCGGCAGGCCCCGCTCCGATAATGATGACATCATAGTTTGGTTTTGATGTGGCCATAAGCTAAATACCTATAAGTTAAGTAGAAGGTGCGCAGGAGACTCCAAGCATTCTTTAATCGTCACTAAAAACTGTACCGCTTCTTTTCCATCAACTAAGCGGTGATCGTATGATAAAGCTAAATACATGATTGGACGTATAACTATTTCACCATTTTCAACTACGGGTCTTTCCGTTATTGCATGCATACCTAGAATTGCACATTGAGGAGGGTTCAAAATCGGTGTGGATAGCATAGAACCAAAAATACCACCATTGGTGATAGTAAACGTGCCACCCGTTAAATCCTCATAGCTTAGTGAGCCCTCTTTAGCCTTTGATCCATAGTTAAAAATACTTTTTTCAATGCCTGCAAAATCTAGTTGGTCTGCATCTTTTATAACTGGAACAATCAACCCGCGCGGGGTTGAAACAGCAATGCCCATATCGTAATATCCATGATAAATAATATCATTCCCATCAATAGAAGCATTAATTGCAGGGTGTTTTTTTAGGGCTTCGATTGATGATTTAACAAAAAAAGACATAAATCCTAGTTTTATTTCGTGCTTTTGTTGAAAGCGGTCTTTGTATTGATTTCTTAAATCAATAACGTTTTTCATGTTGACTTCGTTAAAAGTTGTCAACATAGCTGCGTTTTGTTGGGCTTGTAATAAACGCTCCGCTACTTTTGCACGTAGACGAGTCATCGGGACGCGTTGCTCAGGTCTAAAGCTGGATGCTGATGTACTTGAAATAGCTTCTGATTCAGAAACTATTTCTGCTGTTGAGGTAGGTCTTTGCGTTGCTGGTTCAGCAGTTTGCTGGCTGGTTTCAATATATTTCAATACATCGGCCTTGGTTAGTCTGCCATTTTTTCCAGAGCCGGTTACAGTATGTGGGTCAATATGGTTTTCTGATATTAATCTTCGAACTGCAGGGCTTAATGGGATATCTTCATCAGAAGATGAGGTGAGTTTTTGTGCCGGAGAAGGGGCTACTTCTTCACCATTTTTTAATTCTAATATCGCTAAAACATCACCACCAACAACTGTTGCACCATCTTGTTGAAGAATTTTTCTGAGTATGCCAGATTCTGGAGCAGGGACTTCTAGCACAACCTTATCCGTTTCCAAATCAACCAAATTGTCATTTTTATTTACGAATTCGCCTTCTTTTTTATGCCAGGTAGCTAGTGTTGCATCAGCAACAGATTCAGGTAGGCTAGGAACCAGAATTTCAAAACTCATATTAATTTCCTTCATTTATATCGTAAAGTGCGGCATGTACAACCGCTTTTTGTTGTTCAATATGAACGGTATAATTGCCAACAGCTGGTGCTGCTGAAGCTGGTCTTCCTGCATAAGCAATGGTAAAGCTATTGTCTATATTATCGTAGATATGGTGTTTAGATTGATACCATGCCCCCTGGTTTTTTGGCTCTTCCTGACACCAAACTATCTGTTGTAGGTATGGATACTTCTTAACTTCAGCTTTAAATAAATCACTAGGAAAGGGATAAAGTTGTTCAATGCGAATAATGGCAACATGATCAAGTTCATCAGACCTACGGCTTTCTAATAAATCATAATAAACTTTACCAGAGCATAGAACTAAACGTGTGATTTTTTTAGGTTTAAGTTCGTCCAGTTCTGGAATAACAGGTAAAAATGAGCCACCCGTCAGATCTTCTAGTGTCGATGTTGCTAATTTATGTCTGAGTAAGCTTTTGGGGCTCATCACGATGAGTGGTTTACGATACGATCTAAGCTGTTGGCGTCTAAGTAAATGAAAGACCTGTGAAGGCGTGGTTGGGTTACAAACTTGTATATTATGATCCGCACATAATTGTAGATATCGCTCTAGCCTGGCTGATGAGTGCTCTGGGCCCTGGCCTTCAAAACCATGAGGTAAAAGCAAAACTAAACCACTTAATCGGCCCCATTTTGTCTCCCCAGAGCTAATAAATTGGTCAATAACAACTTGAGCACCATTAGCAAAATCACCAAACTGTGCTTCCCAGATAATCAATTTCTCAGGTTCAGTAGAGCTATAGCCATATTCAAACCCTAATACCCCTGCTTCCGACAGTAGGGAGTCAAAAATTTGCGCTCGTCCCTGTCCTTCAGATAAATGTTGTATAGGAAACCAGGTTTCACCATTTAGTTGATTATGTAAAGCAATATGGCGATGTGAAAAGGTACCTCTACCGACATCTTGTCCTATAAGACGAATTGGTATGCCTTCTAAAATAAGAGTGGCATAGGCCATATTTTCAGCAAACCCCCAATCAATGGGTAGCGCACCCGCTGACATTTTTGCTCTATTTTCCATTACTTTAGCAACGCGAGGGTGTAATTCAAATTCAGCAGGCAATTGATGAAGTTGGTTGTTACAAAAACGAATATCTTCAAGTGAAACACGAGTATCGCAAGGTATCGTCCACTCTTTATTTGTATATTTTTCCCATTGGCCTGAATAAGAATAACTGGAATCATTAAGGATACGTCGAGATACGGGGTTTCCTTCTGCTAAAAGCTGCTGATATTCTTTTTCCATCTCCTGAGAAGCTTGTTCAGTAATCACCTCTTCCGTTATTAGTTTTTGAGAATATAATTCACGTACAGAAGGGATATCCCGGATTTTTTTGTACATCATTGGTTGCGTGGCTGCAGGTTCATCTGCTTCGTTATGACCTAATCTTCGATAGCAGATTAAGTCAATAACTACATCTTGATGAAATTGCATACGAAAATCTAAAGCAATTTGTGTGACAAAAATAACGGCTTCTGGATCATCTCCATTGACATGAAATACTGGGGCGTGAATCATGGTTGCAACATCAGTACAATATTGAGTAGATCGGGCGTCCATAGCATTACTGGTTGTAAAGCCAATTTGGTTATTAATGACAATATGAATCGTTCCACCCGTAGAAAAGGCCCGTGTTTTAGACATATTAAGCGTTTCCATCACAATGCCTTGTCCAGCAAAAGCAGCATCACCATGGATTAAAACGGGGATAATTGTGTCTCGACTCCCTTTACCACGACGATCTTGCCTTGCCTTAACTGAACCTTCAACAACAGGGTTGATAATTTCAAGGTGAGAAGGGTTGAATGCTAATGTTAAATGAATGGGTCCTCCAGATGTCGAGATATTAGAAGAAAATCCCATATGATATTTAACATCACCCGTAATCGCTCCAGGTGTTGATGTATTTGTCCCTTCAAATTCACCAAATAGTTGGGCTGGACTTTTTCCTAAAATATTAACCAAAACATTTAATCGTCCTCGGTGTGCCATGCCAATGACAATTTCTTTGACTTGCTTTTCACCACTCTTTTGAATTAGCTCATCTAAAATAGGTATTAGACACTCAGCTCCTTCTAGTGAAAACCTTTTTTGTCCGACATATTTACGGTGTAAATGTTTTTCTATTCCTTCTGCTGAGGTTAATAGCTTTAAGTTTGATATTTTCTTTTCAGCACTATTATTAAGAGAGTCCAGCTTATTACCCTCTAATTTATTTTTTATCCAGCGTTTGGGTTCTGAATCCACAATATGCATGTATTCAGTACCTATACTGCCACAGTATATTTCTTTAAGAGTAGATAAGATCTTTTTTAAAGGTAGCTTATCAACACCATATAGTGTGCCCGTATGAAAAACTGTATTCATGTCGGGTTCTGCTAGGCCGTAGTAAGCTAGCTCTAAGTCAGCAGGTATTTCCTGGATATTTCCTAAGGGGTTGTTTGCTGCTATTTGGTGGCCACGAACTCGATAATGATTGATGAGTCTTGCAACAGCAGACTGTTTCTTTACACTTTCTTCCGTGTAACCCTGTAATTTGGAAAGCCTTCCAACGGTGGTTGTAGCGAGTTTTTCAAATCGATCAACAATTGGACTATGAGCTTGTTCGTGCCTTGATCCATTATGAATATCATTAAATTTTGTTCGCCAACTTTGGGGAACTAATTCAGGGTTTTCAAGATATTGTTCATATAAATCTTCAATGAAAACAGCATTACTACCATAAAAAGCAGATGAATCTCGAAACAGTTTTAACAAGTTGCTCATGTCACTTCCCGGTATTTCAAAATGATGATAGGGAGGATAAAGTGATATATTAACAAATAGAAGGTATAAAAAGAGTAAAAAATAACAAAGCCTTCAAGTTTTAGTAAAAAACCTATAATAATTGAGTAGAGAAAATGACCGGTCAAGCTAGAATTATAAAAAGAACTAATGGTACTGCTGATACAGAAAACATTCAAACAAAAAGCATTCAACAGGCATTGGACAAATGGAGTCTATTAACAAGTGTCATAGGAGCAGTAATACTTTTAAGTATAGTTTTAGTTCCAATTTATATACTTAATGTTGATTCTTATGAAATAGAACAAGAAGAATCTTTTGGTTTTCAGAAAGAAGTTAGTCAAGATCTACATTCAGAGACTAAAACAGTAGCTAAAACGATTGATGGAGTTCAAAATGATCAGTTTAGCAAATCCATTGAAAATAATACATTTAAATATAAGGAAACAGTTATTCCCAAGCCTGAACCTAAACTAGCTTTTGAAGAATCTTCCTATCTTCAAAAAGAAGTTAATCAAGATCTAGATTCAGAGACTAAAACAGTAGTTAAAACGACAGATGAGGTTCAAAATAATCAGTCTAGCAAATCCATTGAAAATAATACATTAAAATATAAGGAAACAGTTATTCCCAAGCCTGAACCTAAACTAGCTTTTGAAGAATCTTTCTATCTTCAAAAAGAGGTTAATCAAGATCTAGATTCAGAGATTAAAAAAGTAAATGAAGCAATTGATGAAGTTCAAGACATTCGCTCTAGCAACCCTATTGAAAAGAATCCATTCAAAACAGAAGAAAATGTTATTCCTGAACCTAAGCCTGTCACAGTGGATTCTTTGAATCAAAAGAAAGATATTAAACAAGTTATTGCCGAATCTTCGAATACCCCTTTTGTAAACATGGACGAAATGGCTCGAAAGTTTAAAGCTGGTAAAACTATTGATAAGAATGAAAATAAAGAGAAAAAAACTATAAAACCCAGATTAACAGCAGAAGGCTATTTAAATCAAAAGAAAGATATTAAACAAGTTATTGAAGATTCAATGACTAAATCTTCTGCTAAACCAAAACCAGTAGATAACAATAACAACGTACCCAAAGAAACATTTACCCGTGAGTCTTTTGATAAAATTTATTTAGATTATAATAACGATAAAAAAACACAACCTTTAAGTAAAGATAATAATGGTAGAGACCTCCCTTTAATTAAACGTAATAATAAAACAATCAAGAGTAGTCAAGAATATTCTGAAACAACGGATAAAACTATAATATCTCGAGCCTTATTAACCAATGCTTTAATTGATAGAGAACCAGTAGATAATATAATATCCTTTGTAAAAGTAAGTAGACAAAAAGATACGAAAATCAATTACTTTACAGAAATAATTAATATGAATGGCAAGGTTTTATATCACCAATGGTTGTGGGAAGGCCAAATGGAATTTAACAAGAAAATAAGTATAAAAGGGCCAAGGTGGCGAGTTTCTACAAAAAAATTTATACCTTTTTCTAAACCAGGTACATGGTTAGCCAAGCTTGTAAATGAAGAGGGCACTGTTTTAAATGAAATAAAATTTGAAGTTATTCAAAAATAATATTGAATATTATATAAAAGGATAATGCTATACTAACTCTGTAATTAGTTTTTGAGTTAATAAATATGAATGAGTATAAAAACCTTTCTGAAAAAGAATTACAGATTATTATTGATAAAGCAACAAAAGTTTTAGAAGAAAAACAGTTAGAAAAACGTAAAGAAGTTACTACAAAAATTAAAGCGTTAGCAGCTTCAATTGGAGTAACTGTAGATATTAGTGAAGGTAATAGTAAATCAGTTAAAACCTCGAAAAAAGTTGCCCCTAAATATCGTAACCCAGAAGACTTTTCTCAAACATGGACAGGGAGAGGTGTTTCGCCGAAATGGATGCAGGCATTAATTGATGCTGGCCACGAAAAATCAGAATATTTAATCTAGCTAGTCTTACAATCAATCTTAATTATTAATGGAACTAAAAATGCCTATTTCTTTAGCTATTCTTGAGAAAATAACTCGTGAAGCAGGTAATATTGCTATGCGCCACTTTAACGATTTAGAAAATGTAGGCATTACTAAAAAAAGTTCTAGGGACTTAGTAACAGATGCCGATGTTGCAGTGGAATTGTATTTAAAAGAAGCTTTAGCAAAGGCATACCCTGAATATGGCTTTTGGGGTGAAGAAAGTGGGCAATCTGATAATTTATCTAACCGTTGGATTGTTGACCCTATTGATGGGACTCATTCTTTTGCAAAAGGACAATATTTTTGGTCTATAAGCGTGGCATTAGAAATCGACCAAGACCTTGTTGCAGGTTCTGTTTTTGCACCAGCTTTGGATGATTTGTATATTGCAGCAAAAGATAAAGGTGCAAGCAAGAATGGAAAAACCATCTCAGTTTCCTCAGAAAGTAGTTTGGCAGACTCAATGATTGCAACAGGTTTTGCCTGCCTGCGCTCTTATTTGGAAGACAATAATCTTGACCGTTTTTCTCGAATTGCACAAAAAACAACCGGACAAAGACGTTTTGGCTCTGCCGCTATGGACTTATGTCTAGTTGCAGATGGACAGGTTGACGCCTTTTGGGAACAAGAATTAAATTTATATGATGTTGCCGCAGGAGCTTTAATTGTTAAAGAAGCTGGAGGAACAGTCACAGATTTCAAAGGAAAAGAAGGCGTTTTTCCTAAGCAGATTTTAGCAACAAACAAGAATATTTTAGATCAACTTCTTTTATTAATGTAAATTTAGGCATTAAAAAAGGCATATTGATAATATCAGCATGCCTTTTTTATATAAAAGCAAATAATTAAGCTTTAGCCATTTCGCTACGCATATCATCAATCACTTTTTTATAGTCTGCCTGACTAAAAATAGCAGAGCCTGCAACAAACATATCTGCACCCGCCGCTTTAATTTCACGGATATTGTCTACTTTAACACCACCGTCTATTTCTAAACGGATGTCAAAACCGCTATCATCAATACGTTTTCTAGCTTCACGTAATTTATCCAGTGTACTTGGAATAAAAGATTGACCACCAAAACCAGGGTTAACAGACATCAACAAAATAATATCTACTTTGTCCATCACATAATCAAGATAACTTAGTGACGTGGCTGGATTAAAAACTAAGCCAGACTTGCAACCCGCATCTCTAACCATCTGTAAAGAACGGTCGATATGTGTCGATGCTTCGGGATGAAAAGTAATCATGCTTGCGCCAGCTTTAGCAAAGTCAGGAATGATTCTGTCAACAGGCTCAACCATTAAATGCACATCAATAGGTGCCGTGACACCATGTTTTCTTAATGCATCACAAACTAGAGGGCCAATCGTTAGATTTGGGACAAAGTGGTTATCCATAACATCAAAGTGAACAACATCAGCACCAGCGGCTAAAACATTATCAACTTCTTCACCAAGTTTGGCAAAATCTGCAGAAAGGATGGAAGGAGCTATCCAGTTATCGGTCATTTTAAATCCTCTTCGTGTAAAAGCTCCATTATATCTTTTTTTTACTGCTCGGTCTTTTCATATAAAGATCTAAAATGTACTTTTAGCTTATTTTTTAGCAAATAACTGTATCAATGTTGAAGGGTCTTGCTCTAAAAAACCTTGATTAGCATGAAGTTGCATTAATTGAGCCGCAATGCCGGACATAGGAATAGAGTTGCCTTGCTGAATTGACAAATCAGCAGCCATGTTAAGGTCTTTTAACAATGTTTTTACACGCCATTTAATGGGTTCAAATGTTTCCGTTGCCATTTCTGGCCCTACGATTTGTAATGGTTTTGAATCAGCAAACCCTCCTGCCAAGGCTTGAGGAATTTTTTCTGCATCAACACCAGACGATTTAGCTAATGCCATCATCTCTGCAATCACCATTACATTACAACTAACAATCATCTGGTTACAAATTTTTGTCACTTGACCACTACCAACCTCCCCCATATGGGTGAGTTGTTTGTACAATGGTTTCAACACTTCTTTGGCAATAGCTATATCAGCTTCTGATCCACCCGCCATAATGGCAAGCGTTCCTTGCTCTGCACCTGCAGTTCCACCAGAGACAGGTGCATCTACCCAATTAAAATTACAGGTTTTCTTTAATTTTTCTGCCAGTTGCTTAGTAGATTCCGGGTGTATACTAGATAAATCAATAACTAATTTATCGACAGATACACCGCCAAGAATTTCTTTCTCTACGATTAGTTCTACAACATCAGTATTAGCCAAGCATAAAATAATAATATCGGATGTATTAACTAAATCTGGAATAGTTAAACATTCAATTGCACCTGCAGCCGTTACTGTTTTTAGCTTTTCTTTAGAACGATTCCAGACGTTTACGATAAAACCAGCTTCTAATAAGCGTAAGGTCATCGGTTTTCCCATTAGACCAATACCAATAAATCCTAGGGTATAGTTTTTTTTTGTCATTATTTTGAGTGTTTGAGTGATATGATTAAATATTATTATCTTATGGCTCTGAAAAGGGTACCTGATTACAAATGAAAAATTTAAAGTTTTTAATATTTATAACGCTACTGGTCTCTTTTCAACTAGCTAAATCTGAAGATAACAAAGCTGCTATAGCTTCGGCTCATCCTTTAGCAACATATGCCGGGTTTGAAATTTTATCTCAAGGAGGCAATGCATTTGATGCAGCCGTTGCAGTGAGCGCTGCTTTATCAGTAGTAGAGCCTGCAGGATCAGGTTTAGGCGGAGGTGGATTCTGGTTGCTACATAGAGCCAGTGATGGGTTTCAAACCATGATTGATGGCAGAGAAAAAGCACCTCTATCCGCGAATAAAAATATGTTTTTAGATCAACAAGGGAATGTAATTAAAGGTTTATCAAAAGATGGTGCTTTGTCCGCAGGAATTCCAGGTTTACCAGCAGCATTGGTTCACTTATCTGACAAGTATGGAAAATTACCACTAGAAATAACATTGCAGCCTGCAATTAATTATGCAGAACAAGGGTTTAGCATAGGTGAGAGACATAGAAAGCTATTGAAATTTAGATTGGCTATTTTACAGCAGAATAAATCAACAGCACGTATATTCCTTAGTAATAACAATGTACCAAAAGAAAAAGCATTATTAAAGCAGCTGGACTTAGCCAATACACTTAAACAGATAGCAAAGGACGGAAAAAAAGGCTTTTATTCAGGAAAAGTCGCAGACCTTTTGATTAATAGTGTGCAAAAAGCAGGCGGAATATGGACACAAAAAGATTTAGATCAATATAAAATTATTGAGAGAGAACCCGTAAAAGGCCAATATCAAGGTGTAAAAATCACTAGCGCAGCATTACCATCATCTGGTGGTGTGGTCTTAATAGAGGCATTAAATATACTATCAACTTACCCACTAAAAACGCTAGATGGAATTAGTCGAAAACATTTGATTAGTGAAGCAATGCGTAGAGCATATCATGACCGTGCTTATTATTTAGGTGATACTGATTTTGTAGATGTGCCAGTACAACGATTGATTAACCCAGATTATGCTGCAGGATTAAGAATGACAATAAGGCAGGATAAAGCAACACCCAGTAGTTTTTTTGCCGGAAATAGCCAAGAAAAAAAGGGAGGACATGATACAACTCATTTTTCTATTATAGATAAAGAGGGTAATCGTGTTTCTGCTACATTAAGTGTAAATTTTCCTTTTGGCTCAGGTTTTGTTGCTGAAGGAACAGGTGTTCTGTTAAATGATGAAATGGATGATTTTGTAAGCAAAACGGGTGAAATGAATGGCTACGGTTTGGTGGGTGGTTTAGCAAATTCTATCGAACCAGAGAAAAGAATGTTATCCAGCATGAGCCCCACTTTTATAGAAGATGAAACTCGAATAGGAGTACTTGGCACCCCAGGAGGAAGTCGAATTATTTCTATGGTTCTATTAGCTATACTGGACTTTGCAGAAGGAAATGGCCCCGAGTCGTGGGTTGAGTTACCTCGTTATCATCATCAGTATATTCCTGATCTAATTCAATATGAAAAAGGAGCGTTAACCAATGATGAAATAGAAGGTTTGCAATCTTTAGGACATAAAGTAAAAGAAAAAAAATATCGTTACGGCAATATGCAGGGGGTTCTATATAACAAAAAATTTAAAACTTTTTCGGTTGCCTCTGATCCAAGAGGAGAAGGACGAGCTTTAATTCGATAACTTCAGAAATAAAGTGGAAAAGGAAAATTTTGTTACATTATGGCATGGAGAAATCTTACCAAAAAATAATGTATCTCAAGATTTCTTACCTCTACTTAATGAGTATGAAAAAAATAAAGCATCGACATATACTCGGCTAGACCTAAGGCAAAAATATATTAATACTCGAGGTATTTTGAGATTAATACTTGCATCTTATTTGGATTGTAATCCCCAACAAATCCCAATTGAAAAGGGGGAGTATGGAAAACCTTATATCCCTGAACAATTAGAAAAATCAGTACACTTTAATGTATCCCACACAGGGAATAAGCTTGTTATTGTAGTGAGTAATTGCAGTGAAGTGGGTGTTGATATAGAGCAATGCAAAAACAGGAAAAGCCTTCCGGGGTTAGTGGAGAAATGTTTTTCTGACAAGGAAGCTAACTATTGGAATACTCTGCCAGAAGAGCAAAAAGTAAATATGTTTTTTCGTTTTTGGGTAAGAAAAGAAGCATTTGTTAAAACAGTTGGTAGAGGAATAGGTTTAGGGCTTAATCAATGTTCCATTCATCCAGAAAAGCAGGATAGATTTACAAATATCCCTCAATGCTATGGTTTTTCATCAAACTGGAGAATTATTGATGTTCCCTTGGGTAGCCTTAATGTTTGTGCGGTTGTAACAAAAAACATGAAATTTAATTTCACGCAGGCTAAATGGCGTAGAAGTTAGCGCGCCATCCTCGCTACATATCTTTTTAGGACATCCATGTCCAAAAACTCATTCTGCTCGGGCGAATTAATAGAGTGCCCCAGTACGTCCTGCGTCCAGCTTCAACTCCGCACAAAAGCCGCT
>JAKIVF010000089.1 GCA_021647145.1 Methylococcaceae bacterium
CTGGTATTTTCTTCCATCAGCTCCAGATTACGAATACCAAATTGAGATAATTGTTTCATATCATAATTATCTATAGCATTAGCTGCATTTAAGTGGTGTTTAACCACTGCTTTTAATGATGTATATGAACCCGTATGTGTCCAAGGTCCCGTCACTTCAACATTTAAAAGAGAGGGAGTTCTAAAAGAAAATTTATCAACATCCAATCCAGTTTCGCGTGCACGACCAAAATCCTTTGACCCGTCATTTCCATCACCTTTTCCGGGACCAATTTGAGGCATCGCCAAGTTATGGAAACTTTCATCCGTAAAAAAATCACCAGAATGGCAGCTAGAGCAATTCGCCCCGCCTTCTGAAGTAGACGTATAAAATTATAAAGCACCTTTTTTCGCCTTTCTGGAAATGGCTCTTTTGTTGCCTTGAACATATTTTTTCCAAGGCGTATTTACAAAGGCTTGAGAGCGTTCATATTCAGCAATCAGCATAGAGACGCTTTGTTCCGTAATTAATTCTTCCGCACTACCTTCGGGGTTCGCCAATGCTGTTCTAAATTTTTCTAACCAATGATTAAGATCAATCAACATATTTGATTCATCCCCATACCCAGCCAGACGACCAGCCAGCAACTCTCTAATGGTTTGATTAGTATATTGAGTATGATTAAAACCTTTCATTTCTTCATTAGATGTCACGGGAAAACGGGCTTGTGCTTGTACTAAATTATTTCCCGCTATAGGGTCTGCTACACCGAATGTAGAATCTGGTGTACGAATACCTGATACCCCTGAACCATTTGCCCCCGGTGTTTTATCTAAACTTTCAACACGACCATCATGAAATTGAAATTTATCCCAAGCAATGAGATTAAATGTTGTAGGCGCATTTCTTGGGACAGGTGGGCCACCTTCAGGGTTTGTAGTAGCATAATCATTTGTTCTGCCTTGCCCTAAAATATCATGATCATCAGCGTCAACACCAATGGGCAAGGATAAATTATCCCCACCTCCTAAAACAGGATGGTGACAAGTAACACACGCTGAATCAATCTCTCCCCCCAAAGTTTTAGAAAAAAATAAATCCATCCCTAATTGTGCTTTAGGACTTTCTATATCAGGTACGTTACGATTTATCATAGGGTCACCGGTTAAATTATTAGACTTAATAATTCTTCTCAGCATTTTATTTAATCTATGCCCGCGGTTTCCATGATTATCCTCCCAGTGACCATGATCTTGATAAAAAAGCTTATTGCTGCCTCCATTTTTTGCTGAAACAATATGACTAAAACTTAAAGCACTTAAAATATACAAACCTATAACAGTTTTTCTCATAGCACACTTACTCCCCTAATAAATTTCTAATTATCAATTAATTTAAATTTGTGCCAAATTATAAAAAAAACTTATAACTAAATTATGTCATTAAGACAATTAAAATGTAACAAAATGTAACAAAATGTAACAAACAAACTGATTCCTGACCTAGATATAAGAACAAGAGTAAAATAAAAAAATATTGAGTATTAATAGTTGCTAATTTAGCTCTAACCTTCTATATGGATAACGTTTGAAAAGTAAAAATAAAATAAAAATTTTGATTGTTGATGATGATCTGGAAACTTGTCAGCTTCTCTGTCAATATTTTGAAAACCAAGGGTTTTCTACTTCATCAGTTAATAACGGTATAGCATTAGACTCCTACCTTAGTAAAGAGGGCGTAGATTTAATTATTCTTGATTTAATGTTACCGGGTGAAAATGGCTTAAGTATTCTCAAGCGTATGCAAAACAAGATACAAATTCCTGTGATTATTTTGTCTGCTAATGCTGAAGATATTGACCGTATTGTAGGTCTCGAAATAGGAGCGGATGATTATTTAGCAAAACCTTTCAATCCACGTGAATTACTTGCTCGTATCCACTCGGTATTACGAAGGCACGAAGGAAAACAAAAAAATATCAGGCCAGAAGAACGTAAACTTATTCGTTCGAAAGGGAGAAGACAAAGCGACCTAAAAAATAGCGGTTCTGGAAAAAATAAAAACTGTCATATTTTTGGCCCATATATATTAAATACATGTAATCACACTCTTCATCGAAATGGCAAAAAAGTTACCTTAACAAGTGGAGAGTTCTCTTTATTAAATATCTTCATCAAAAATCCAGAACAAGTATTAACCAGGGATGCTCTTTTAGAGAAACTTAAAGGCTATGATTGTGCTCCATTTGATAGGAGTATCGACGTTCGAGTTATGAGACTACGTCAAAAAATAGAAGTTGACACAACAATGCCATCGTACATCCTGACTGTATGGGGACAAGGGTATAAATTTGTACCAAACCCGTAATAGTATGCCTAAATTTCAACGTCCTAATTCAATCTACCTAAATATCAGTTTAACTCTGATATTTGGTTTATTGAGTTTTACAATATTCTCAATAGTATTAGCTTTTCTCTTTATTGTGAACCCTATGGCAAATAGAGTTGCTAACGATATGGGCGGATTAATATACACTGTTAGTCGAACATGGTTTTCTCTTCCACCAGAGAAAAAACAAAACTTTCGATCTCGCTTACGTAAACAGCATCAGCTAATGGTTACTGATGAAAAAATACCTGTAACCAATATAATTATTAATAATCCCTTTATTCCTAAACTTGAAAAATCTTTACTCCTTCAAACAGGGCAGATAGTAACTGTAAAACAAGATATAAAGGATAAACGCTGCCTTTGGGTTAGCCTTTCTGAAGCTGAACAGACCGTGACAATAGGTTTTTTTCATGATCGAATTGGGCCACGGCCCTCTATAGTCATTCTAGGTATTATAGCTGCGGGCAGTCTTCTTATTTTAATAACTACCATACTTTTAGTACGCCGCATAACTCAACCGATAAAAACTTTATCAAATGCTGTTAGCTTATTTGGCTCAGGAGACTTGTCAACTCGAATTCCAGAAAAGGGATCAGAAGAAATAGTTATCTTAGCTCACAATTTTAATAATATGGCATTAGAGATCTCTCAGTTATTAACGAATAGAAATATACTTTTTGGAGGTATATCACATGATTTACGCACACCAATTACTCGGATGCAAATTGCCTTGGAATTATTACAAAATGATAGCAATTCAACATTAATTTCTAAAATGAGAAATAATCTCTTAGAAATGGAAACCCTGATTCAACAATCATTAGAATTAGTAAAAGGATTAGACAAACACAATGCTATTGACGTTGAGATTAACACAGTAATAAACGATATTATTTTGGACTATAAAAGCCAGCAACAAGTCATTCACTATAGACCTGCTGATTGTGGTATTTGCAACATAGAAATCAATGCCTTTCGTCGGATTTTATACAATTTACTTGATAATGCTATTCGCTATAGCGATAATAAAGTGATTGCAATAATCTGCATAAAGAAAAATGAAAAACTAGTTATCCGCATATTAGATCAAGGAACAGGGATTCCCGCTGATAAACTAGAGATGGTTTTTCAGCCGTTTTATCGATTAGATAATTCTCGAAATAAGGGAACAGGGGGAAGTGGTTTAGGCTTAGCAATCGTAAAACAATTATGTGATATTTACGGCTGGAATATTCAGTTAATCCCAAGGCTTAAAGGTGGACTGGAAGTTAAACTTGAAATTATTCAAAATAAATAAAAATACGCTTAGAAAAGCATATTTCTACTGTGAGTTTTATACCATGATTGGCACTAGTCTGATTGGTTTTCAATAAATGAAGATTATCAAAAATGGCAAAACATCCAAAAATATATAGTAGAAAGACAATAGCAAAATCTAGACTTTTTCATATTGAATCGATGGATATTACCTTTAGCAACGGTGAAAGTCGTGTCTATGAACGATTAACCAGAACTCAGCCATCAGGTGCTGTATTAATCGTTCCCATGCTTGATAAAAAAACCGTTTTGTTAATTAGAGAATATTCGGCCGGAGTTGATCGCTATGAGCTAGGTTTGCCAAAAGGTAAAATTGATGCAGGAGAAAATCTATTAAATGCAGCCAACCGGGAGCTTAAGGAAGAAGTCGGCTATGGCGCAAAACAGTTACATCATGTAACTTCTCTCACACTTGCCCCAGCATATATGGAGCATTCGATTGATATTGTTATTGCACAAGATTTATATGAAGAAAAACTAGAAGGTGATGAACCTGAGGAGCTAGACGTTATTCCCTGGAAAATAAATGATATCCAACGCTTAATGGCAACAGGAGAATGCACAGAAGCTCGTTCTATTGCTGCACTGTACTTAGCAAAAGATTATCTAAGCTAAACATACAATGCTAAAAAAAAGTACTCATCTAAAAACATTAATCACATCATTAACGGGAGAGCCTTACCAAAAGATTCAAAAATTAAGGGGCTGTTTTCAATTTCCTCACTATATATTCCAATTTCTAAGAATCCAGGGTAGCCCGGGTGCCAACCCGGCTTCCATTGCTAATATCACTCTACCCATTGAAACCTGCCAACTACCTAAGCAGTGTTTTGTTTCCTCTTTTTCTCAATTAGCACTCGCTGACTTTCTGATTCGTCGTTTTAATATTGGGATAAGCAAATTTGCCCAACAAAACCGAGGTAAAGACGGTAGTGGCTCTTTTCATACGATTGAGCTAAGTCAGAAAATGATAGAACGAGATAGCGTTATTTTTTCAGAAAATAACATAGAATTACGCTTTATTTTCAGCTTACCTGCCAATGGATCCGGTGGCAGACAATTTGATGCTGAACAAACATGGCTAATGTTTGAACAAGAATTAAGCCCACTAATTGATTTCACTTTCCTTTATAACAGTTATGATGAATCAACTCTACACTTGCTACAGCAATACCTGACCATTCAACAAAACAGACAAGAAATAAAACGTTATATGCAAAAAAATGATCTCTGTGTATTTATCAATAATGGAGCACATTTACCCAGGTTAAGTGGTATTGACGATAGACCTGCATCAGGTGAAAAGATACTTCCCTTTCTATCACCCAAGTCCCTTGAAATTATGATTCCCCTTTCTGACAAGAGCAAAATAAAAGGTATGGGAATCAAACAAGGCATTACCTGCATTACTGGAGGTGGTTTTCATGGAAAATCCACACTATTACAAGCTATTTTGTCGGGTGTATATGCACATATTCCTAATGATGGCAGAGAATATATAGTTACTAGGGAAGATGCTGTTTTTACTTGTGCTGAAGAAGGTCGTAGTATTCGTGATGTGAATATTAGCCCTTTTATTAATCAGCTACCTAATAACATTCAGACTGAACGATTTTCCACTGACAATGCTAGTGGAAGTACTTCACAAGCAGCCAGTATTATTGAGGCAATAGAATTTAACTCACATTTTTTATTATTTGATGAGGATAGTTGTGCGAGTAATTTTCTATATAGAGATGAGCTAATACAAAAAATTCTTGATGCTAAATATGAGCCAATCAAACCTCTTTACGCTGCAATTCGATCTTTATGGACAAAAAATAATATTTCCATGATTTTTGTTGTGGGTGGTTTAGGTAGTTTTTTACAAAAAGCAGATACGTGCTTATTAATGGATAATTATCAATGCAAGGACATTAGTCTCCAAGTTAGAGAAAAACTAGGGAATATTATTGAGGGAAAGCACAAACTTATAACTTTTGCCTCAAACAGGTGCTTATCCTCTAATAACTTTAACCCTTCATACATAAACCAGCGTTTGAAAAAAAAAGTCCCTATTAGGATAAAAGACCTAAGAAATGCCCCTAGACAATTAGAATACGGGATGGACTTGATCAATTTAGAAGCATTGCCCCAGCTTGTGGAAGCCTCGCAAATAAAAAGCATCGGCTATTGCCTGTTAAGAATTAGACAACAAATGCAAAACCAAACTAATGAGCCACGCACCATTAGTTATTGGGTTCAATGGTTGATTCAAAAATTAGAAAATGAAGGCCTCTCTTTTTTACATCCGGACTATCAAGGTACTTTATCAATGCCTCGTAAATATGAAATAGCTGCTGCTATCAACCGTATTAGATCATTAAAAATAATAGAAAATAATAAATATGGTTTCGATACAAGGGAAACATCATCTTGATATTTATGTCCACTTATTTTACGAATTCAGGAGGAACCCAAAATGAGATCCATTAGATGCCCCTCATTAATGCTAATGGAGTCTGTTCGTATCAGGATTAAAGGTTTAGACGAGTATTCTAGCTTTGCTCTTGATATAAAGGACTCTGATGCTGTCGATATTCAAACCCTTCAAGATCAATTAGGCCATAGTAATATTCGTACAACACAAATTGATACTCATGGAGAGACGAGGAGCTTAGGTGTTAAAAGCCCCCAAGCCATCTTATTCTTGGGCAATAAACCCTCAAATCTTTTTTTTAAGCTCATCAAAGCTCAAGCCAAATTTTTTCAAAAACTGTGTTAATCGATGGCTGTCATTATTTGAGGTTTTATTTTGTCGGCTTATATTAAATAATACACGGCCAGCTTCTGCTGCAGAAGCTGAGTTCTGACAAATCTTTATCACTTCTTCAACTTGTACCTGATCAAATAAATCGATAGGTTGTTTAATCAGAGGGTTAATTTGGTTCTTCTTTTTTAGCTTTATTATTTTTCCCCAGTTTTTCTTTAATCGTTGAATTTCATCTTCAACAATATCAATCGTAATCCGACCTCCTGGTGCTAAAGTTGCCATTCTGGTGATACTGGCATTTAAGTCACGAAAATTAGCAGCCCATTCAGTTAAAGGAGAAGTAGCAAACTTTATGTATTTTTCTCGCGCTGCTGTATTAAAACCGATAAGGCTTCCGGATTGAAGGGAGAATTGCTCAAGCTCATAATCAATATTAGGTTCAAGATCTTCTAGCCGTTGTTTTAAACAAGGTAAACAATACGTCCATAAATTAATTCTGGCTAACAAATCAGCTCTGAACAAGCCTTTTTTAACTTGTACAAACAAGTCTCGATTAGTTCCTGAAATTAATTGAAAATTACTGCTCACTGTTTTATCAGATCCAAAAGGGGTAAAACTTTTTTCTTCAATTGCTCTTAGTAGCATAGCTTGCTCATCTAAGCCTAATTCGCCAATTTCATCTAAAAATAGAACACCTCTATCTGCTTCTAATAATAGTCCTTGCCGATTATTAACTGCCCCTGTAAACGCCCCTTTAATATGACCAAATAGAGCAGACATAGCATTATCACCCCGTAAAGTTGCACAATTAACTTCTACTAAAAACCCAGTTAATTGTCCTCGTTGTTTTTTTAACTGAAAAATACGTTTAGCTAATGCCGTTTTTCCTGTTCCTGTTGATCCTGTTAATAGTATTGGATGATGAGAGCGAATTGAAACTTGTTCCAGTTGTGCAATGGTTTTATTAAATAACTTGTTCTTTGTTTCAATTCCACCTTTTAACTGAGCAGCACCTTCAATATGTTCTTTAGAAAATCGAGATGCAATTCGGTCATATTTGGACAGATCCAGATCTATTATTTGATAGGTTGACCTTTGAGAGCCATTATTTGGCACCGGAGATGTTTGTATTAAACGTCCTCTCAAATAATTAGCTTCTGTTAGTAAATATAAACAAATCTGAGCAACATGTGTGCCCGTAGTAATGTGTATTAAATAGTTTTCCTTTTCTAGATCAAAAGAATAATGTCTGGCAAAATCATGTAAATCAGCATAAACACTTTCAAAATCCCACGGATCTGTTTGTGCAATATGGTGGTGTCTGACTTTGGTTTGTGGAGAAATGACTTTAATATCACGACTAACCTCATCAGCTAGTTGTTGAAACTGAGGTGGAAAAATTAGCTCCATCCGCTCAATTAATAAATCATCTTGCTGGCATAGAGAAATAGTGGGACGCCATCGTTCCCAACGTTTCTTACCTTTTCCTCTATTATCTAGGGAAATTCCTAATAAACTTAGTGCAACAGTTTTCATTCTATCTAATTTGATAGTATATTATTTATTTAGATAAAAAATATTATAGACTAATCTTGAGACATTGAGGAAATAATTATACATTACTGATTTAATTGATAAATAAACTACTTGGCTTATTGGCACATGCCTTGCTTTATCTAATAATGTAATTAAACATATAAGGATAAAAAATGACTAAGCAATCATACGAAGTCATGACTGAAAAAAATTCAGTCCCCGTTAAATCATGGACGCTTGGCGTTCCTTTTGAGGAGCCTGCCAGACAACAATTACGAAATATGGCGAAACTTCCTTTTATCCATAAATGGATTTCCGTAATGCCAGATGTTCATTTAGGAAAAGGAGCAACGATTGGAAGCGTAGTACCAACACTAAATGCCGTTATTCCAGCAGCTGTAGGGGTAGATATAGGTTGTGGCATGATGGCAGTAAAAACCGGCCTTAATGCGAATCAATTACCTGATAATTTGAGCGGAGTAAGAAGTGCAATAGAAAGTGCAGTTCCGCACGGAAGAAGTGCACGGTTAAGAAGGAATCAACGAGATAAAGGTGCCTGGAATAAATTACCAGACGAGGTGGCCATCGCTTGGAAACCGTTATCTGACTCATTTACTAATCTTTGTGAAAAACATAATGTATTAAAAAAAACCAATAATAGGAATCATCTTGGTACTTTAGGGACAGGAAACCATTTTATAGAGGTTTGTTTGGATCAAAAAAACCAGGTTTGGGTGATGCTGCACAGTGGGTCAAGAGGAGTTGGCAATAGGATTGGAACTTACTTTATTGAATTGGCAAAAAAAGATATGGAAACCTGGCATATTCAATTACCCGATAGAGACTTGGCTTACCTTTCAGAAGGTACTGAACATTTTGATGATTATGTAGAGGCAGTTGAGTGGGCGCAGCAATTTGCGCGTATCAATCGAGAAGTAATGATGACTCGTACTTTAGATGCATTATCTGGCGAATTACATCTTAATTTTAATGCACAAATAGAAGCGGTTAATTGTCATCATAACTATATCAGCCGTGAACATCATTATGGAAAAGATTTAATTGTAACCCGTAAAGGAGCTGTTCGAGCCAGAGAAGGTGAAATGGGAATTATCCCAGGTAGTATGGGGGCAAAGTCTTATATTGTTCGCGGACTGGGTAATGAAGAAAGTTTTCATAGCTGTAGCCATGGTGCGGGTCGTGTAATGTCAAGAACAGAGGCAAAAAAGAAAATTACCTTAGAGCAACATCAAGCTGCAACGAAAGGGGTCGAGTGCCGAAAAGATAAATCAGTGATTGATGAAACACCAGCCGCTTATAAATCTATTGATAAAGTAATGGAGGCACAAAAAGATTTGGTGGAAATTGTATACACTTTAAAACAAGTGGTTTGTGTAAAAGGATAATAATGGAATTTTTAGAAATAGATGGCTCTCAAGGAGAGGGGGGCGGACAAGTATTAAGAACATCAATATCTCTGTCCGCCTGCACTGGGCAAGCCGTAAAAATAATCAACATCCGAAGTGGACGTAAAAAACCAGGATTAATGAGGCAGCATTTATGTTGCGTAAATTCTGCAGCAGAAGTATGTAAAGCCAAGGTAAAAGGAGCCTCTCTTGGTTCAAAAATGCTGGAATTTATACCCAGCAATATTTCAGCTGGAAATTATCATTTTTCTATTGGAGGTGCAGGCAGCACCTGCCTGGTTTTTCAAACAGTGCTTCCTCTTTTTTTGTTGACAAAGAAGCCATCAACGTTAACATTCACGGGAGGAACACATAACCCAATGGCACCTAGTTATGATTTTTTAAAGAATGCATTTTTACCCATATTAGCCAAAATCGGCTTAAATTATAATATCTCCATTGATCAATATGGTTTTTTTCCTGTGGGTGGTGGAAGCTGGCGGATAGACATATCTCCTCCAAAAAGTTATAAAAAATTTAAAATAGAAACACGAGGTGATTTGCTTAAAATAGAGGCTAAATGTATATCTTCTGGTATTCCTGGGCATGTAACCCAACGAGAAAAACGGGCATTACTAACTCATTCTGGATGGTCAAAATCGTCAATAACCACAGAAAATGTTAGCGCAATAGGGACAGGAAATATCGTCTCTATTTTAGCTCATTATGAAAATACCAGCGAGGTTGTGGATAGCATAGGAAGTGTAGGAGTCCGAGCAGAAAAAGTGGCTCTTAATGCATTGAAAAATTTTGAAAAATATCAATCTAGCAAAGTGCCAATTGGAGAATACTTAGCCGATCAATTATTATTACCTTTAGTGGTAACGGAGGGAGGAACGTATGTAACGGGAAAACTTAGCGAACATACTAAAACGAATGTTGATGTGATTAAGCAAATAACTAATAGCAAAATTAAGCTTGAACAGTCTGAGCTAAACAATCAATGGATGGTTTGCATTGGGTGAAGTGTTTAAGTTTGTGCGAATTGTCTTAGCAAAAATATCTCCAGAATAATCGCTGAGGTCAAGTATAAATTGAATACTAATTTACCCCGTTGACAACTTATATTCTTTACGAAGAAAATTCGGTGGCTTGACTCTCAAAATTTTCATCAGCTGGTAATCCTACTGACTTGATTCCAATTATTTCAAAGTCTTAAAATAGAAATTTAAAATAAAGGAAAATTAAAACTAAAATAATTATCCTGAATGACAAAGGTATTGCTAAAAAGAACAATAATCCATATAAAAATAAATATTCCTGATTACCCATGAGTCTCAGCCACTTTAAAAGCACCCTACTAAACACCCCGTCATTCCTGCATTCTCTTAGCAGGAATCTAACAAACAATAATAGACTCCCGAGAAAAGACTTCGGGAATGGCGAGGTCTATAGAGAACTGCAAAGACTCTATTCTCATTTGGCTGAGGCTCATGGGTAATCAGGCAAATATTTTATAATAAACCAAAGGAGTCCAAGGAATTTAACAATTTTTTTATATGCACTTTTATTGGGTGCTATGTCAACTTTTGGCTCTTGGTCTTCAAAGGGAATATCGTTAAGAGCACCTCTATTAATTAATGGAATTCATTTCCATGTTTATTTAATACAATCATTAGATCAATAATTCCAAATATTGCTAATTTTACTTTCAGAATTTATTCTACTTTGCTCGAAAACTAACGAAACATATTTTTATTCACCGCTTTACCCATAGCCATTTTAGAAGTGATTAATCCTTTATCAACTTGTTCTTTAAGGTTTTGATCCAATGTTTGCATCCCTTCTTTTCGTCCTGTTTGAATAGCAGAATACATTTGAGCAACTTTTGCTTCTCTGATTAAATTACGGATTGCTGCAGTACCAACCATAATTTCATGCGCGGCAATACGTCCACCACCTATTTTCTTAAGTAAAGTTTGTGAGATAACTGCTTGCAAGGATTCTGATAACATTGCACGAATCATATCCTTTTCTGCCGCCGGAAATACATCAATAATACGGTCAATGGTTTTTGCCGCAGAGGTTGTATGTAACGTACCAAAGACAAGATGCCCCGTTTCCGCAGCAGACAAGGCTAAACGGATTGTTTCCAAATCTCTCATCTCCCCGACTAGAATAATATCCGGGTCTTCACGTAATGCAGATCGTAATGCAGCATTAAAACTTTGTGTATCTCGATGAACCTCTCTTTGGTTAATTAAACATTTTTGGCTTTCATGAACAAATTCGATTGGATCTTCAACGGTTAAAATATGAGCATAGTCATTGGTATTAATATGATTCACCATTGCTGCTAACGTCGTAGATTTACCTGAACCTGTTGGTCCGGTGACTAAAACCAGACCCCTTTGATGCTTACAGACTTCTTCAAAAAATTTAGGTGCTTTTAAATCTTCTAAGGATAATATATCTGATGGAATGGTTCTAAAAACAGCGGCTGCACCACGGTTTTGATTAAAAGCGTTAACACGAAACCGGGCAATACCAGGAAGTTCAAAAGAAAAATCGGTTTCAAAAAACTCTTCATAATCTTTACGCTGTTTATCATTCATAATGTCATAAATCAGCGCATGGACTTCTTTATGGTCTAAAGAAGGAATATTAACACGACGTATATCACCATCAACCCTAATCATCGGTGGTAAACCAGAAGAAAGATGTAAATCAGAAGCTTTATTTTTAACTGAAAAAGTCAATAATTCAGCAATGTCCATGTGGTAACCCCAAAAATAGTTTGTTTGAAAAAATAAATAGCATGGTATAAACATAGTTCAACTCTTTACTTTTTTAAAGGACTGGGCTTTTTGTAATTATAAAATGAATGAAATTGAACAGAGACTGGGAAATATCAATTCTCAAATTAGACGGGCAGAAATAGAGGCCGGGCGTGATAAAGGTTGCGTGCAATTATTAGCCGTAAGCAAAACAAAACCGGTTGCAGATATTGCAGCAGCCTATCATTTAGGACAACGACATTTTGGAGAAAGCTATGTCCAGGAAGCACTACGAAAACAACCAGCATTAACAGCTAATAATATAACCTGGCATTTTATTGGGCCCATTCAATCAAACAAAACCAAGGCTATTGCAACAAATTTTAGCTGGGTACATAGCGTTGACAGGTTAAAAATTGCAAAACGACTTAGTGAACAAAGACCAGAAAATTTACCTGCTTTAAATATTTGCTTACAAATTAATATCAGTGGGGAAGAAACAAAATCGGGTGTGTTGCTTAATGAGCTCCCTCAATTAATTGAGGAAATAATTAACTTACCTAATATTCAATTACGAGGTGTGATGGCGATTCCAGAACTCCAAACAGATTATGAAATGCAGCGAAAACCTTATCAGCAACTTTTTCAAGCGGTAAGACAATTGAACCGACCAGAGTTAGATACTTTTTCTTTTGGAATGAGCGGCGATTTAAAAGCTGCTATTGCGGAAGGTTCGACAATAGTGAGGATAGGAACTGCATTGTTTGGTGCAAGGTCATATCCAAAAAGCTCATAACGGATACTTGAGAAAATAGGAGCTTAACTCCCATTGCCAATAATAATAAAGCAATTAGGGGGCGTAAAACTTTGTCAGGCAGGTTTTTCCCTATTAGGCTGCCTAAATAGATAGCTGGCACACCACCCACTAATAAACCAAAAAGTAAATTAAAATCGACACTTCCAAAATGCATATGGCCTAAACCAGCAATGGCGGTTAAAGGAACTGCATGCGCAATATCAGTACCGACAATACCAATAGAAGATTTTCGAGGGTAGAGTAAAAAAAGAATTGCAGAACCAATAGCACCCGCTCCGACAGAAGAAATAGTGACAACACAACCGAGCAAACAACCACAAGCAACGGTAATTTGGGGTCTGAAACGACGAACAAAATTAACAGCAAAACTATCGCTATGTTTTGAATGAATGAATGCCAGCAACCTGCTTTTTATAAAGATAATAAAAGAGGTGAGAATAAGCATAACACCCAAAGTCATTAAAATAATATCATCATAATTAAAGCCAGTTTTTTTTAACTCTTCCAAAATTGAGATTGTAAGTAATGAGCTGGGAACGCTTCCTGCAGCTAAAAGAAAAACAACCTTCCAATCTACTGTCCTATTTTTATGATGAAAAAAAACACCACTGCATTTTGTTAGTGCAGCATAAAGTAAATCTGTACCTACTGCAATAACTGGCGAAATACCAAATCCTAACACTAAAATAGGGGTCATTAAAGAACCACCACCAACGCCAGTTAATCCGATAATTAGTCCGACTAAGGCACCTGCAGCAATATGAATGAATTCCATGTTTTCAATAATTAGGTTGGGAGCGAAGACTTCAGAGTCATTGACGTGAAGAATACACTTTCCTTGGATTTAAAAAATGAGCAAATATACCGGACTTTCTATATATTTAAAAGTAATTTAAAATTATATTGTTATTCCAAAAAGAGATATAAAATGAAGTTACAACAGTTCCGTTTTTTGTTAGAGATTGAAACTCAGCATCTCAATATATCTAAAGCTGCCATTATATTATGTACATCACAATCAGGAATTAGCAAACAAATCAGCTTATTAGAATCAGAACTTGGGGTTAATTTATTTGAAAGAAATGGTCGAAAATTAACAGCTATAACTGCTGCTGGGAAGAAAATATTAACATTGGCAAAAGAAATCCTAAGCAAGGTTGATGATATTAAATTAACTGCTGAGGAATATACAAATAAACAGAAATCTATTGCAATAGCGACAACACATACCCAGGCTCGATATATGTTACCTGTCATTGTTGAAAAATTTTTATCCCTACATCCAGAGATTAACTTAACTATTCATCAAGGAACACCCGAACAGGTTGCCGCTTTGCTGGAACAAGGTGAAGTTGATATTGCTATTGCAACAGAGGTGTTAGCAAACAGAGAATCTCTTGTCGCTTTACCTTGTTATCAGTGGAGCCGAAGTGTCATTACTAAAAAAGACCATCCCTTAGTAAAAAATAAAAAAATAAGCCTAAAGGATATTGTTCAATATCCTATTGTCACCTATGTTAATGGATTTACAGGTCGAAATTCACAAGATGAAGTTTTTAATCAATACCATTTACAACCAAATATTGTACTAACAGCCGTTGACGCAGATGTTATTAAAACCTATGTTCGTTTAGGTTTAGGGATAGGCATTATTGCGGATATGGCATTTAGTAAAGATCAAGATTCAGATTTATTTAAATTAAATGTTAAGCATTTATTTGGTATTACAACTAGCCAGATTGCGGTAAAAAAAGACAGAGTAATTAAACCTTATGTTTACCCTTTTATAGAATTATTTGCTCCTCATCTAACTCGAGCCATAATTACACAAGCCATTGACTGCACAGATATTTTAAGTAGGCGTCAATTATTTTCAAGTGTTTCTATTCCTATGTATTAAGTACCCACGTAAAATTAATTTAACGAAAAAAGGTATAAAATAAACAATTATTTACTGCCTTAACTTCAAGTGATATACATCAAAGAATTAACGATCGAAGAAATCATCACCTTAAACGAGATGCATAAAAACCATCCTCTTCATTTAAGTCGAAGACGTGCTCATGCCCTATTATTAAGTAATACAGGAATGTCTGTTCCTCTGATTT
>JAKIVF010000090.1 GCA_021647145.1 Methylococcaceae bacterium
CTTTGGTTCAATCCCAAGTAGTGCTTTAAATTTTATGCGTGATTTAGAAACAGAAAGTATGTTACTCGGTATTCCTGTAAAAACTAGACATAACGAGGTAGCGCCCAATCAATTTGAATTAGCACCTATTTATGAAGAAACCAATTTAGCTGTCGATCATAATTCACTTTTGATGGATGTTATGGGGCGTGTAGCTTCGCGTCATAATTTTAAAATTCTTTTCCACGTAAAACCTTTTGCTGGTATAAATGGTTCTGGGAAACACAATAACTGGTCTTTGAGTACTGATACTGGTATTAATTTATTAGCACCTAGTAAAACGCCGAAACGCAATTTACAGTTCTTGACGTTTTTTATCAATACAATTCGAGCCTTAAGAGAGTATGAAGAGTTGATGCGGGCCGGTATTGCCTCTGCTAGTAACGACCATCGTTTAGGTGCCAATGAAGCGCCTCCTGCTATTTTATCAGTTTTTATTGGCGAACAACTAACACGTGTACTTAAAGAATTAGAAAATGTAACCAAAGGTAAATTATCGCCCGAAGAAAAAACAGAGCTAAAACTTAATGTTGTTGGTAAGATTCCTGAAATACTTTTAGACAATACCGATAGAAATCGTACCTCTCCTTTTGCTTTTACAGGAAATAAATTTGAATTTAGAGCTGTAGGTTCTAAAGCCAATTGTGCCGATCCTATGATTATTTTAAACACAATTGTAGCCAAACAATTAAAAGAATTTAAAAAAGAAGTTGATGCTTTAATTTCAGAAAAATCGCTTAAAAAAGATGAAGCTATTTTTAATGTGTTACGCGAGTACATCAAACAATCTAAAGATATTTTATTCGAAGGAAACGGCTACGGCGAAGATTGGCAAAAAGAAGCGGCTAAGCGCGGTCTGAGTAATAACCGTACAACGCCAGAAGCCCTTAGAGCAAAAGTGACTCAAAAATCAATTGATTTATTTGATGAAATGGGCGTTATGAACGAAGTGGAACTCAAAGCCCGCTACGAAATTAAAGTAGAAGAGTATATTATGAATATTCAAATAGAAGGACGTGTGTTAGGCGATATCGCTTTAAACCACGTTATTCCAACAGCTATTTCATATCAAAATTTGCTCATTAAAAATGTGAAAGGGCTTAAAGATATCTATGGCGATGCGTTTAAAAAGTACAGTAAAGAACAATTAGCTTTAATAGAAACTATTTCAATGCATATTGAAAATATTTCGGCTAAAGCCCACGCCATGATAGAAGCTAGGAAAAAAGTTAATAAAATTGAAGATGCCGTTAAAAAAGCTGACGATTATTGCAATGTTGTAAAACCCTATTTTGATGAGATTCGTTATCATTGCGATAAATTAGAAATGATGATTGACGATGAGTTATGGCCACTTACTAAGTACAGAGAAATGCTCTTTACACGCTAATATAATCCCGCTTTTGGCGGGATTTTTGTTTAAATAATGTTGTGTTTTCTGGCTTTTATAACGGCCTCTAATTTATTGTGGACTTGTAATTTTTTATAAATATTTTCTATGTGCTTTCTAACAGTACCAGAAGAAATAAATAGATTATTTGCTATTAAATTGTAATTCAATCCCTTGCTAAGGTGGTTTAATATTTCTGTTTCTCTTTTAGATAATTTTATATTGTCAGTACTTTCATAGGGTTCAATAGCTAAAGGGTTACGCAATATTTTAAGTGTTTTTAGTGCGATACTCGGACTCATAGGTGCGCTACCATTTATAACTTCAATAATGCTATTGTGTAAACCTTTTGGGTCAATTTCTTTTAATAAATAACCACTAGCACCAGCTTTTATAGCTTTAAAAATAAGATTATCGGCATCGTGCACAGTGAGTATTATAATTTTAATTTGTGGATATTTATTATGGATGAGTTCGGTAGCTTTTATACCATCCATAACAGGCATCTGAATGTCCATTAAAATAATATCTACATTGTGGTTTTCTTCTAATTTACCAATTAATTCAGCACCATTTGAGACTTTAAATTTGAACTTTAAATCATCAAAAAATGAAATTTTTTCTATGACTGAGTTGGCTAAAAAGGAGTTATCTTCAGCAATGGCAATTTTATAAATCATTTTTTATAATTACCTGTTTGGTTGTTTGTATAGCCACTGTGCAAGCAAATGAAGTAAAAAAGGTAGAACAATTGGAGGTTGTTAATTTACAATTAAATGGATCCCATCAATTCCAATTTGCAGGATATTATGCAGCAAAAGAGCAAGGTTTTTACAAAGAAGAAGGGCTGGATGTTAATTTTCGCAAGTTAGAGAAAAATAATAATGTAGTAAAACAAGTTCTTTTAGGTTCTTCGAATTATGGTGTAGGTGATGCTGGCATTGTTTTCAACTATGCTAAAGGTGACCCCATAAAAGCAATGGCAGCGATCTTTCAGCACAATTCTCTCGTTTTTATCAGTAAGAAATCAAGTGAAATTATCAGTCCGTTTGAAATGGTTGGTAAACGTATTATGATGAAATCAAGTGAAACTGATGAGGCTATATTAAACGTAATAATGGCTGATGCAGAAATACCTGATCAGGGTTATATTCCAGTTAAACATAATGAGAAAATAGAAGATTTTATTTCAGGGAAAGTGGATGTAATATCTGGGTCAATTACTCGTATTCCTTTTGAGATAAAACAATACGGTGTAGAAATTAATATCATTAATCCCCAAAGTTATGGTCTCGATTTTTATGGAGGTATTTTATTTACCAGTCATCAAGAAATAGTTCAATATCCCGGTAGGCCAAAGCGTTTTCTGAGAGCGTCTTTGAAAGGGTGGCGTTATGTTTTTAACCATCAGGAAGAATTAATACAATTAATAAAGAATAAATATCATAGTCAATTGAGTATTGATCAATTAAGGCATGAGGCGGAAGAAATCCGTAAGCTGGTTTTGCCTGAAACCATTCCTCTTGGTCAAATAACAGAAGCTCGTTTACGAAATATAGCAGATATATACAGTCGCTTAAATTCAGTTAAAGCAATCACTGAGAATGAACTGACAGAATTTTTATTCATTAAAACGAATAAGCTGAACTTAAATGAACAAGAATTAGCGTGGCTACAACAAAACCCCATCATTAAACTTGGAGTAGCACAAAGCTTTAGACCTTACCAATGGATTACAGAAGAAGGCAAATTTGATGGTATTTCTGCTGACTATTTAAAATTACTGGAACAGCGACTGGGTGTGGAATTTGAAATCAGTAAGGAGAAAAAGGCTTGGCCTGATGTTTTAAAAGCTGCGAAGCAAGGTGAAATAGATATGCTTGCTTGCGTAGTTAAAACACCGACACGAGAAGCTTATCTAAATTTTAGCAAACCCTATCTTAATAGTCCTGCAGTCATTATTAGTGAACAGTCAAATGGATATATTGGAACATTAAGGCAATTATCTAATAAACATGTCGCAATTCAAAAGGGAAGTTATATTCAAGAGTTTTTAGCTCATGACTACCCAAAAATTAAGATTACCTTAACCGATACTATAAAAGACGCATTAACTATGGTGTCAGAAGGTAAGGTATTTGCTTATGTGGGTGATGTTACAGCAGCTAGTCATATGATGAAAAAAGAAGGTTTTCTTAATTTGTTTCTTTCTGGATCAACACCGTATGAAAGCCAATTCAGCTTTGCAACAATTAAAGATAACCCAGTGTTAACATCAATCATGAAGAAAGGCTTAGCCTCAATTAGTGAAGATGAAAGAAATGATATTTATAATCATTGGCGGGCACTTAAAGTTACTCAGGGTATTGATATAAAAACCTTTGTTAAATATGCACTAGGGGTTTTTAGTTTATTTTTGATGTTTGCTTATTGGGTTTATCGCTTACGACAATCTGAATCAGCCTTAAAAAGGAGTGAAGCAAAACTTCAATTGATTTTAGATACTGAGCCTGAGTGCGTAAAAGTGGTTGATGCTGAAGGGTTTATTCTGCAAATAAATCAGGCTGGGTTAGCGATGCTGGGTATTAACAATGTAAAAGATATTGTGGGTCGGCCCGTTGATTGCTTTATTGCTAGTGAGTATAAAGAAGCGTATAGAAATTTAATAACCCGTGTACTAAGAGGGGAGTCTACTTCTTTGGAATATAAGGTTAATGGGTTTGATGGGGTTGTTCGTTGGATGGGAGCACACGCTGTTCCATTGGTTGACCCATCAACGAAGAGTATTTCTATTCTTTCTGTCACCAATGATATAACGGAAAGAAAAAAAATTGAAGAAGCACAAAAAATAGCGACCCTAGTGTATCAGAATAGTAGTGAAGCAATGATGGTTTTAGATAAATATAATTTAATTATTGCCATTAACCCTGCTTTTAGTAAAACAACAGGGTATGAGTTTGCAGAAGTGGAGGGCATGGCACCTAGTCTTTTATTCTCTAATGAAAACGAGAGTTTAGAGGAGGAAATGAAAAGCTCGATTGAGGGAAATGGGCATTGGCATGGTGAAACGTACATTAAACATAAAAAGGGTGAATTGTTTCCGATAAGAATTACCATAAATACTATTTTTACTGATAAAAATAAGGTTGATCAGCGAGTTGCTTTATTTTCTGATATTACAAAACAAAAGGAAACTGAAAAACTTATTTGGGATCAGGCTAACTATGACCCGTTAACAGGGTTGCCTAACCGGAATATGCTTTTAGATCATTTAAAGCTAGATATTAAAATAGCCAATCGTTCAGAAAAGCGATTAGCTGTGATATTTCTGGATCTAGATCGTTTTAAAGAAGTTAATGATACTTTCGGTCATGAAGTGGGAGATGAATTGTTATGTGAGACTGCCACGCGTTTGAAATCATGTTTACGTAAATCAGATATGGTGGCTCGCTTAGGTGGTGATGAATTTATAATAATTTTAGCTAACCTTAATGAAACACATAATATTGACAGAGTTGCTCTTGATCTTATTAATCAACTCTCAAAGCCTTTTAAAATAAATGATGAAGAGATTTATGTTTCCGCTAGTCTGGGTATTTCACTTTACCCTAACGATACCCGTTCTGCTGAGGGGCTGATTAAATATGCCGACCAGGCAATGTATCTTTCAAAACAGCGAGGCCGAGGGTGTTTTAATTATTTTACCCAATCTATGCAAGATCAGGCTAAATCACGGATGAAGGTATTAAACTTGTTGCGTCAAGCAATAGATGAAAATCAATTTGAACTCTATTATCAACCCATTGTAAATTTAAAAACAGGCGAAATAGTGAAAGCAGAAGCACTTATACGCTGGAATCATCCGCATGAAGGATTAGTAGGACCTTTAGACTTTATTTCTATAGCAGAAGATTCAGGGTTGATTATTGAAATTGGTGATTGGGTCTTTAAAGAAGCAGCACAACAGGTTATGAGGTGGAGAAAAAAGTATAATAAAGACTTCCAGATTACTGTCAATAAGTCCCCCCTTCAATTTAGGGCAGCAACTAATCGTGATGATTGGTTAAATTATCTTAAAGAAATTGGCTTAACAGGTAATGCGATAGGTATTGAAATTACTGAAGGCTTGTTAATGGATAGTTCATCAAATATTACTTATCAATTATTACAATACAGAGATGCGGGTATACAGGTGTCTCTAGATGACTTTGGTACAGGTTATTCTGCTTTGTCTTATCTGAATAAGTTTGATATTGATACCTTGAAAATTGATCGTTCATTTATTTTTAATTTAGCACCGGGGTCTAGTGATATGGCATTATCTGAAGCCATTATTGTTATGTCACTTAAGTTGGGCTTGAAGGTTGTTGCTGAAGGAATAGAAACGGAAGAACAGCGCCGATTATTAACCGAAGCAGGTTGTGATTTTGGTCAAGGTTTTTTATTCTCAAAACCTGTCTCAGTTGAAAGGTTTGAAAAGCTATTTAAAAAGAATAAATTAATTTCCGAAGTACTATTAAATTCATAGGTAGACTTTATTAAATTATTGAGAACTTTATGATCAACCTATTAGCAGTAGAAATAAAAGCTGGAAAAGTTGCTTTAATGGTTTTTAATGGCCGTAATCAGTTTTCATCACTTTGGTAGCCGTATTTTATTGCCAGATGCTTCCGTGGTGGTGTTTTTTTTGGCAGGGCTATAGGTTTTTTTGTGGTTTTTTATTGTTTACCACTCTAGTACTAGTGATTTTAGTATCTCCCCTGTTTATGGTTTTTTATGCCGACTTATGTAGTCGTCTGGTTTTGTGCTCATTATTGTAAGCGTTTTACCCAGTATTACTCATCCTATATAAAATACGCTGTATTTTATTTCGTAATAATATATGGATTAGTACAATAGGTTCAGTCAATGAAATTTCTTAAGAGTGTCTCGATTAATTCTCGAACAGAAATAGATAAGAAATAAGCATTATAAAATACCTAAGAATTTTTCTGTTCTTAGATCTAGAAACTTTACTCAAAGGTGTTATTTCTGAGTAAAGAGCCATAGATATTAAATTTTCTTTTATATCATATGGTTATTTTTAAGGTTGTTTTTTTTGTGATTGGCATGATTTATTAGTGAATTAAAATTAATAGATAAAATAAATGAATTATTGTTTTTATATCCGGTCTTAGTATAAATCTAATTAGAAGTAGAGCGAATATAGAAATGGGTTGGAAAGAGGAAAGTCAGGAAAAAATTTATTCTGATCAGGAAATCGAACATCGTCTAAAAGATGAACTACCTTACTGGTATCTGGAAAAAGGCTGGATTCGTCGTAAATATAAAACCAGTGGCTGGAAAGGATCATTAATGGTTGTCAACACAGTAGGACATTTATCAGAAGCTGCTTTTCATCACCCTGATTTAGTAGTCTCTTATGGGTTTGTCATTGTGAAATTAATGAATCATGCCGCAAAAGGAATTACAAATAAGGATTTTGAGCTTGCTCATAAAATTGAAGAAGTGGTTATGTGGCAGCCCGCTAATGAAAAGGGATCTTTGGTTGGAACTCCGGATGATCCACGTTTTAAATACATTAAATATGATTAATACTTAATTGGCAAGTAAGGTGGGTAGGTGGTTATTTGCTTCCAGTCGCCTTAGAACTGATGATTGATGGATATTTATGAGATTAATAAACTGAGAATATATGAACTTAAAAGATTTTAACTATCTAATTGCAGTTGCAGATTTACGTAGTTTTGTTAAAGCTGCCGAGCAGTGCTGTATTAGCCAACCTACTCTTAGTACGCAAATTAAAAAGATGGAAGATAGTTTGGGTATAAAGATTTTTGAACGAAGTAATAAAAAAGTTTTCCCAACAGAAGTAGGTGAACAGATTATTGACACTGTTCGACGTGTTCAGAGTGAAGTAAAACAAATTAATGAAATAGCCTCAATGTCAAAGGATCCTTTGTCTGGCAATTTTAGATTGGGAGCTTTTCCAACTTTATCGACTTATATTTTTCCTGATTTAATCCCTATTATTAAGAAAAACTTGTCAGAAATTCGGTTGATTTTGATTGAAGAAAAAACGGAGCAACTTATTCAGCAGTTGAAAAAAGGTCAAATTGATGCTGCTTTTTTAGCATTACCTATTCAAGAAGATACATTAGTATCTGAACATTTGTTTGATGATGACTTCCAGCTAGCGGTTGCTTCTGACAACCCGTTAGCTAAAAATAAAACGATAAAACAATCTGATTTGTCAGGCCATCAAATATTATTGCTTGATGAAGGACATTGTTTGCGTGGACAGGCTCTACAAGTGTGCCAATTAAATGGGCTAGAAGAGCTGCAAGATGTAAGAGCTACGGGGTTAGAAACGCTTAGGCAAATGGTTAAGGCCGGCACAGGTATTACTTTTATTCCTGAAATTGCAATCAATCAATCAGAGTCAGGAATATCTTATATTCCTTTTTCTAAACCAGCCCCTAGACGGAGTATTGCATTGGTTTGGCGTAAAACGAGTGTCAGAAATGAATTAATAAGTTTTTTGATTAAACTAATCAAAAGCGAGATAGATTTTAAGTAGTATTTATTGATTATATCAATCGTTAAAATATAAACAATCAATTTTTCATTTTAAAAAATATTCGATAGACTAGTGCAGTACTTAACAAGAAGTAAAACTCTTCTTGTTTATCCTAGAAAAATCAATTGAATCAAGGTTTCTAGTACAATCCTCTGATTCCACAGCACTTCAAAAAAATGCCCACCTAAGCTAATGGGTGAGACTAAGGTTTTTTCAAAGCACTGTGAAACTGGTGGATTGCACTATAAATCCTCGGTGAACTGATCTTTTTAGGATATATAAAATATTGTCTTAGGAGAAATAAAATGACTGAAATTGTACCCGATGTAATTTTTAAAACTCGTGTCCGTGATGAGAGCATCAATGGCGAAAACCCATTTCGATGGCAGGATGAGAGTAGTCGTGATATTTTTGAAAATAAAAAAATTGTTATTCTGGCATTGCCAGGGGCTTTCACTCCAACCTGTTCCAGCACTCATTTACCTGGCTTTGAAAAAAAATATCAGAAAATGATAGATCAAGGTGTTGATGAAGTATATTGCCTTAGCGTTAATGATGCCTTTACGATGTATCAATGGAGTAAACATTTAGGGGTAAATAGAGTAAAAATGTTACCTGATGGTAATGCAGACTTTACCCGAGGTATGGGAATGATGGTTAAAAAGGAAAACCTGGGGTTTGGATATCGTTCATGGCGCTATTCTATGTTGGTTAAAGATCAAGCTATTGTTAAATTGTTTAGCGAGCCAGGAAAATCAGATAATTATTCTGAGGATCCTTTTAGTGTGAGCGATGTAGATACGATGCTTGAATATTTAAAGCAGCATTAAAAGCTACAAATAGATTGAGTAAATTATAATTGAGCGCCCACAATTAACAGAGGCTCAAGGACTTAATCTTTTTAATTTAAACTATGGATAACCCAAAAAAATGCAGATGCGCACTCTAATCCTACGTTCAACTGGATTATTTAGGGTAACGGGGAAATTATGAAACATTATGATTATGATCTATTTGTGATTGGTGCAGGTTCTGGTGGTGTTCGTGCTGCTCGTATGGCGGCAAGTTTAGGTGTTAGGGTTGCGACTGCTGAAAACCGTTATTTAGGAGGCACTTGTGTTAATGTAGGTTGTGTACCTAAAAAATTATTTGTTTATGCCTCTCATTTTCGCGAAGAATTTATTGCTGCAGGAGGATTTGGTTGGTCTATTAACGATAGCCAGTTTGACTGGGCGCGATTATTAGCTCAAAAAGATCAGGAATTAAAGCGTTTACAAGGAGTTTATGAGAGCTTATTAGTCAACTCAGGGGTAACTGTAATAGAAGGTCAGGCAAGATTAGTTGATGCTTACACAGTCCGAGTTGGAGAAAAAAATTATAGTTGTGAAAGGATACTGATTGCTACAGGTGGTTGGCCGTCAATTCCTGATATTCCAGGCAAAGACTTTATCGTTACATCAAATGAAATGTTTGTATTAGAACAATTACCAAAGCAAATTTTAGTTGTTGGCGGAGGTTATATTGCAGTGGAATTTGCAGGAATTATGAATGGTTTAGGTGTTGAAACAACACTATGTTATCGAGGTGATAAATTGCTGCGTGGCTTTGATGAATCTATTAGAACATTTGCAGCAGAAGAAATGCAAAAAAAAGGTGTTAATATCTTATTTGATACGCAAATCAATGCTATTGAACAAAATAGTAAAGGTTTTATCGCACAGTGTGAGCAAGGCCAGAAAATTGAATCTGATCTGATTTTATATGCAACAGGGCGTACTCCTAATACTACAGGTTTAGGGCTTGAAAAACTGGGGGTAGAGATAAATAAATCGGGTGCAATAAAGGTTAATAATGACTATCAAACTAACCTTCCATCAATATATGCCTTAGGTGATGTAACACATCGGGTTAATTTAACACCCGTAGCAACGGCTGAGGCAATGGCATTTGTTAACAGTCTCTATAATGGAAAACAAACTCCTGTTGATTATGACAATATTCCTACCGCTGTTTTTTGCCAACCAAATATCGGTACTGTTGGCTTAACAGAAGCTGAGGCGAAAACACGGTATACGGATATTGATATTTATCAGTCTGTGTTTAAGCCGATGAAGCATGCACTTTCTGGTCTTGATGAAAAAACTTTGATGAAAATGATCGTCAGACGTAGTTCCGGTCAAGTCTTAGGCATACATATGGTTGGTTCTGATGCAGGAGAAATAATCCAGGGTATGGCTGTTGCAATAAGAGCTGGAGCAACCAAAGCTATTTTTGATTCAACAATAGGTATTCATCCTACCACAGCAGAAGAGTTTGTTACCATGAGGACGCCAATAGAGTAATGAAATGTATAGTTTCACCACGTTATACCTGAATTTAAGAAAACAAAGGACAGCCCTGATAACATATTAAAACTTTCACCACAAAGGAATTAATATGTCCCAAAGCTATCACACGAATGCAAAAACAAATATGCATTCAAGAGAGATTATACAACAGTCGAATTTCACAAACACTGAACTAGCAGAACGCTTTGAAATCAATGAGAAGACCGTTTTCAAATGGAAAAACAGAGACCATTTAATAGATAAAAGCTCGCGTCCCCATACTATTAAACGCTCTTTAACCGACTTGGAAAGAGAAGTTGTTAGGGTTGTGAGAACCTTAACCTGGATAGAGCTTGACGATTTGGTGGATAGTGTTTTACCTTCTATTCCTAAAGCGAACAGGAGTAACGTCTATCGAACACTGAGAGATTTTGATGTTAATAGAGTTCCAGAAGAAAAAAAGGAGCAAGCCAAGAAATTCAAGGAATATGAGCCAGGGTATTTGCATATAGATGTGACGTATTTGCCTAAGCTGGAAGGTATCAAATACTACCTTTACGTTGCGATTGATAGAGCGACACGACTGATGTACTTTAAGGTCTATAAAAATAAAACAGCGCGTAATGCTGTTGATTTTTTGAACCAGTGTAAATCATATTTCCCTTTTTATATGAGTTATGTATTAACGGATAATGGGGCTGAATTTACAGACAAGTTCACCAGTAGAAAAAATAAAGCCAGTGGAAACCATGCGTTTGATATAGCCTGTATTGACGATCACATCGACCACAGGTTAACCGCTCCCTTCACACCTAAGACTAATGGAATGGTTGAACGTGTTAACGGAACGATCAAAGATGCCACGATTAAAGTCTTAACTTATAAAAACGAGACTGAATTAAAAGCTGATTTAGATAAGTTCTTGGTGTATTACAACCTTAACCGAAGACATTGTGGCTTGAAAAGAGAATTAAAGGTTAGAACACCCTTTGAAGCTCTTCAATGTTGGTATAGAATAAAACCAGAAATTTTTAGAAAATCATCCGATATGTTTCGAGCTGAACTTTTAAAAAATCATGGTACAACGTGGTGAAACCTGACACGTAGAAGCTTCTTTCTCGTTCAGTTTTTGGAATATGAAACTTTCTGTGTTCTTTCTTTATTTTATCAATTGTTTCATCTGGAACAAATGTTGGCGATATAAAAATAAACTCTAAGGAATCAATTTTCTGCAATTCACTTTTTAAAGCTTCAAACGCGTAAATAGAAAAGCATGATGCTGCTATTTTCAGCTTTGAGCCTTTCTGTATATCTTGCTTTAAATTATCGCCTAGCAGATGATTGATATTGTCAATTATTTCCATGATTTCGCTTAGCCTTTATATTGGCTGTTTCACCCTTGGTTAACTTTTAGATTGCATCCTTTTGGAAGTGCAATTCCCACCCACTTTAAAACTAGGGAAGTTTTTTCTTCTGCTACCAGTTCCTGTTCTTCAATCCACATTTCAATATCCGACTCTTTGGAGTCGTAAACCAAAACCAATTTTAAAGTTTAGTAGTTTTCTTTGTCATCTTGAGATATTACCAGCCTTCTTTCAAGCTCAATAATTAGGTTCTCATGCCTTGATCCATTCTAGTGCAACAGATACATTGCTTTTGCGAGACATTACCCTCAAAAACCATTATAGCAACTATTTTGTTGCTTAATAACAAAAAAGCAACTAATATATATCTATAGGTAAAATAGAAACACATGAGTTTCTTTAGGGCATAAAATGAACAGTTTACACGATCAAATAAAAAAGCGACGCAAAGAGCTTGGTTTCAACCAAGAGGATATGGCAAACCTTATTGGAATGGCAAGGCAACAATACCAAAGATTAGAATCTAAGGGAAACCCTAGGCTTGATACATTGGAATTAATTGCCAAAGGATTGAAAATGGAACTCATGTTAATCCCTAAAGATAAGACAAGAGCCATTAAAAATATCTTGGACAACGCGCCCGCGCATCCAGCTCTACCGCAAGAACAAGTTGAACAAGAAAATGATCCTTGGAAAGGTTTATTAGAGGATGAATGATGCCAGATAACAACCAAGCACAAGTTTTAAAACTAACCCTGCATGACAGGCTTGTCGGCTATTTGGCGGGGTTTCAAAATGGGCGCAATGTACTCACTTTTTCAGAAGAGTTTATTGCGGATACTGACCGCCCCACTTTCAGCCTAACAACACACCCTGATTTTCCCAATGTCGATAAACATATTTCTGAGCCATGGGCGAGGAACCAACGGCTTCACCCTACTCTTTCAAATCTACTACCCGAAGGCGCTCTAAGAGAGTTACTCGCTCAGGGGCTAAAGACACACCCTGATAATGAATTTCAGATTTTGTCACATCTTGGTCACGACTTGCCTGGGGCAGTAATTGCAACGCCCATGTTGCCAGACGAAATACCACACCACCTCTTCTCAAAATATGGTGGAATACAAGCCATTAAAATTGAAAGCCTCAGTTCAGAAAACAAGTTTTCTCTTGCTGGCGTTCAAATGAAATTTTCCATGAAGGAAATGGATGGGCGTTATCAGGTTTCAAGATCAGGGGAGCTTGGTGACTGGATTATCAAAACACCGTCCACGAAGCATAAAAATGTACCCCTAAATGAATACACGGCGATGACGCTTGCCCAACTAGCAGGCATTAACATTCCTGATATCCGATTAATTGAAATGGGTAAGCTTGATAACCTCCCCCCTATTAATCTCCCTAAAGAAAAATATGCCTTTGCTATTCGACGGTTTGATCGTACTGATACTCAGCGCATTCACATGGAGGATTTTGCCCAAGTCCTTATAAAGTACCCACATGAAAAATATAATTCTGCCAATTATGAGCAAATTGGAAAAATCATCTATCAATATACGGGGGACGGGCTAGTCAACGCACAGCAATTCGCAAAACGCCTACTCATTAATATTTTACTTGCCAATGGGGATGCTCACCTCAAAAACTGGAGCTTGTTATACGAAGATCAAATAACACCTGAGCTTTCCCCTGCATACGACATTGTAACCACACTTGTATATATGGGTGATGAAAAAGAAGTTGCATTAAATATGGGAAAGACCAAGAAATGGTATGAAATCAACATGTCTCATTTTGAGGCATGGTCTAACAAGGCAGACATCCCATGGAGAGCGATTAAGCCCCACCTAGAAAGGACCATTGAACAAGCCCGCGCTTTGTGGCCAAACGCGCTAGAAGAGCTTCCTATGGATGAAGAACACAAAGAAGCCCTCAGAAAACACTGGGGATCACTTCATGAGGACTTTCAAATACAAACTAAGAAGTAGGCAACATGTTAACGGTTGCGCTTTTCTAGTAACTGATCAAGCTTTTGATCCGCTGTATCAATATTCAGCTACATCCAAAGAGGTAAATGATCCGATAATTCATATGTGAATTTAGTTTTTCTTAAATCTTTGTACGGCAAGAGTGACTTATAGTCCCCTTTGTAAAAATCGAGCACACCCCCATGGTCTGAAAATACTGATCCAGTAACATTAGGGTGATGTAAAATTTGATCATATCGCTTGTTGTTCGCTAAGTTTGAACCAAACTCAGACTGAATAATAGCATCAGGCGCACTTAAGCCATATTTTGAGATCGCTTTGTATAAGACAACATTCTGTTCTGCAACCCACATTCGAGTATCCGACTCGTTGAAGCCATTAACCAACACCCATTTTAAAGTTTAGCAGTTATTTTGTTAGCTTGAGAGTTTCCACTCCTTATTTCAAGGTCAATCATTGGGTGCTCATATCTTTACCCACCTCAGAGCAATAAACCCTTGTTTTTACGAACAAATACCCTCAAAAACCATTATAGAAACTTTTTTATTGCTTTATAACACAAAAGAAACTAATATATTTCTATAGGTGAAATAGAGACACATAAGTTTCTTTAAGGCATAAAATGAATGATTTACACAATCAAATAAAAAAGCTACGTAAAGAACTTGGCTTCAAACAAGAAGACATAGCGACTCACATTGGGATGGCGAGACAACAATACCAAAAATTAGAATCTAGGGGAAACCCCAGGCTTGATACTCTGGAATTAATTGCCAAAGGGTTAAAAATGGAGCTTATGCTCATCCCTCCCCCTGTGTCAGGATAGTTGTCGCCTCTAATTTTAACTTTTAGAGGCAAAAAAAATGAGTCAAAAATTTACCGAAGGATTTAAAATACAAGCCATAGAAAAAGCACTAAGCCGTTCACCCGGAATTACACTAGTAGAAATGGCAGAAACATTAGGTGTCAGTCGTTCAGCTTTACAACGATGGATTACTCAATCAAAAAATCAACAATTAGAAACATCACTCACGGCTATGCCAACAATGACAAACAAAGAAAAACG
>JAKIVF010000091.1 GCA_021647145.1 Methylococcaceae bacterium
ACTTTTAAATTCAGCACTGTAGGTGGTTCTTTTTTTGCTCATTTTTCCGCTCCAGTTTTTTAGAAATAGTAACTAAATTGGAATAAGATGTCTTGGTTCTGTTGTCTGAATTTGTTGGGGTATTATAAAAAATAGTAGTAAAAATAAATACTAAAATTTTATCTGAAAGAGCTAAAAATAAAGAGTGTAAAACATTATGCCCATCTAAGTTTTTTAGCTTATTTTTGCAGTAAAACAATAAGCCTTATCATGACAATAAGGCTTGATTTTAAACGTGGAAACGCCTTACATCCATTCTTCCAAAGGATAGCTCTGATGTAATGTAGGTATTTCTACCCTTGTATTTGAAAGTTTTTTGGCAAATACAGGCATAACCTCTTTATCCCCATGAACCAGGAAAGTCGTTTTAGGATTGCCTGTGTGCTTATGCCAGGCTAACAATTCTGCCTGATCAGCATGAGCAGAAAAACCACCAATCGTTAAAATTGAAGCTTTGACAGGAATTTCTTCTCCAAATATTTTTACTAGTTTTGCACCATCTACAATCCGGCGAGCTAATGTGCCATAAGCAGCATAACCAACAAAAACTATCGTATTATTTCGTCCCCAAAGATTATGTTTCAGGTGGTGTTTAACCCGTCCTCCCGTACACATCCCTGAACCAGCGATAATCACAGCCCCCCCTGCAATATTATTTATCGCCATTGATTCAGAGGTTTCTCGAGTAAACCTCACCCCGGGAAACATAAATGGATCTATACCCGACTCAAAAACTTTACATGTTTCCTCATCAAAACATTCTGGGTGACGTTGAAAAATTTGAGTGGCAGATATAGCCATTGGAGAGTCCAGAAAAACAGGAAGGTAATGTGGCAGTAGCCCGTTTTCTACTCCTTCTCTTAAATAATAAAGAAGCTCCTGCGCTCGTTCCAGAGCAAAGCTTGGAATAATGATATTACCTCCGTTAGCTATCGTCGTTCTAATTGTTTCGTAAAACTCTTCCAACGTTGGTTCTAACATTTTATGTAAACGATCACCATAAGTTGTTTCCATAACGACAATATCAACATGCGGGGGAATTTTAGGATCCTGAATAATAGCTCGATGACTGTACCCCAAGTCACCAGAAAATATAATTTTACGTTGCTTTCCTTTGTGCTCTACTTCCAGAACAATAGAAGCTGAGCCTAAAATATGCCCAGCATCAATAAATGTCACTTGAATTCCATCTTCAATCGTTAGAGGCTGATCGTAGTTTGCATTACGTTTGAAAAAATCGAAGCAATTGAGTACATCAACAGTATTATAAAGAGGTTCGAACAGCTCTTTTTTATTCCCATGCCTTGCTGCTTTTTTGGATTTATAACGTGCTTCACTTTCTTGTAGGCTTGCCGAGTCTAATAATACTAATCGAGCTAATTCGCAAGAGGCGGAGGTGGTAATAATTTCTCCCGTAAACCCACGCTTAACTAATAGCGGAATACGCCCACAATGATCCAAGTGAGCATGTGTTAATAATAAATAATCAATACTGGCAGGATCAAAGCCAAATGCTTTCGCATTTTCTTCATCCATATCACGACCACCTTGATAAAGCCCACAATCAATTAAGATTTTTTTCCCCGCAGCTTCAAATAAATGACAAGATCCTGTCACATTTTGGTCTGCTCCATGAAATTCAAGTTTCATTCGTCATTCTCCTTGTTTATACTTAACATGATAAAAAAATGCTTCTATTAACATAGATTTACAAAAGATATAAAATCTCTCTAACCATTTGAAAAGAGGCGTTTACCACCCTACTCCCTTAACATTATTGTCATATAAGTTAGACAACTCAGATAGTTTGATGATATGGACTCCTCTCCCTATATAATGCACCAAATTTTTTTTAAACCGGAGAAAAAAGAGTCCGAAATAAATAATAGCGTAATTAGATTAGATTTAGCAAAAACATATTTCATATATACAGTCTTAATAAAAATGACTAACTAAAGAAGAAAAAAAAGCGAGTCGATTTATTAGGTTTTTAACTACCTATTAAGTCCGTCTGATAAAAATAGAGGCTTGCGGCAATGACCGCCACTGGGCGAGAGAATTTCAAACTAGAATATGAAGTCATTTTTTCTTAGGTAATTGGAAATAAATACCCCCTCCCCCATTTTGGGTAGAATTTTTGTTCGTCCTAGGTTTTGTTGCAAAGAACGCTAAGGACTGAGGATTTAATAACATCCGAAAGTTTGGCGTAGGATTTTTGCTTCACAGGAGTATCATTAGAATAGGCGCATAGCAAGCTACGTAACTATTCTAATGGTGCTTCTGTGGAGCCAAAAGACAAGTCAAAGTTCGGAAGTTATTAAATCCTCAGTCCATAGCAGGCCTATGTAACCACAGCAACAAAATTTAAGACGGAGAAAAAGGCCTGTAAGGTGGGTGGGTTATATGTTTCCAGTTGCCTAATGCTTCATTATCCCCAGCATAACAGCAATATGTGCTAACTCAGCAATACTGGATACATGTAATTTTTTCTTAATCTGTGTCGCATAGTTTGCTACCGTTTTATAGCCTAAACATAATTCAGCCGCTATTTTATGAGCGGTCAAACCCTTTGCTAACAGCCTGAAAATATCAAATTCTCGTACAGAAAATTTTTGCATGATCGATTGGTAATCTATGTTTGATGACTTCCCATCAATCTCTTTAAGTAAATTTTTTTCAAAATAAGATTTCTGCTGGTATATACACTTAATAGCTTCTGGTAAGATTTCAGGTGCACTATTTTTAGTAATATATCCCTTTGCTCCAGCATTGAGAGCACGATTCACATAAACTTGTTCATCGTGGACACTAAACACCAGAATATTGACCTTCTCATCACGTTGTACAATACGTCTTATCGTTTCGAGCCCTCCAATACCTGGCATAGACAGATCTAACACGATAACATCAGGCAGGTATTGCTGGTACAATTGTATTGCCTGCTCTCCACGATCTGCTTCTGCAATTACTTCAATATCAGGTGCTGTTGCTAGTAATAATTTAAAACCAGCCCGAACAACAGCATGGTCATCAACTAGCAAGACTTTTATTTTACTACTCATAAATAGGGGGGGGTTGGACATTTATTTGTATGTCTTACTCATCTTGGGACTTAGTTTTAAAACTTTCTTCCAGCAACTTTATTCTTTCTTCCATTCCTAACAAACCAAATCCTGAGTTGATTTTCCAGATTACATCCATTTTCATCGTCCTTTATTAATAAATCAAGAAAATCAGGATTTGTTTTAATTTCAAGATTTATTGTAACGTATTTTTTGGCTATATTTTTAAATGGCTGATTTGGTAATGTGAACTCACTAGGAAAATTTCCTTATTTACTATGAACGCCACAGTCATCTAACGAAAAATGCTATCTTGAACATTATTTTTGTACTGAATATAGCATGAAGAAAATTATAGCGACCGGCTTATTATTAATTAGTTGTCAATCCTTTGCAGAAACAGTGTATGTCACTTTGGAAAAAGACAATGCTATCGCAGTTATTGACCCCATTAACGGTAAGCTTTTAAAAACAGTGCCCGTAGGACAGCGTCCCCGAGGCATTGTACTGAGTAAAAATCAACAGCAACTCTATGTTGCAACCAGCGATAATAATACTATTCAGGTGATTGACATTAATACGCTAAAGCCTGTGGGTACATTGCCATCAGGAGAAGATCCGGAAACATTTGCGATGAACTCAGGTGGGGATCAACTTTATGTATCAAATGAAGATGATAGCTTGGTGACAGTAATTGATATTAATCAAGCAAAAGCTATTAAGAAAATTCCTGTCGGAGTAGAACCGGAGCCGATTACTGTTAGCCCTGATGAAAAGTGGGTAGCTAGTGCTTCTGAGGCTACTAACATGGTCCATTGGATTAATCGTAAAACACTCGAAGTTGAGGAAAATACCTTAGTAGATCCACGCCCGAGAGGACTCAGTTTTACGGCGGATAGTAAACAATTATGGGTAACTGCAGAAATGGGTGGAACGGTCACTGTTTTAGACGTTGCAACTCGTAAAAAAATTAAAACAATCAAGTTCGAAATCAAGGGAGTTACGAGCGATAAAATTCAACCAGTTGGTGTGGTAATAGATAATAACAAGCAGTGGGCTTTCGTTGCTTTAGGGCCTGCTAACAGAGTCGCTTTAATTAATGTCGAAACATTTGCGGTAGAAAAATATTTTCTGGTGGGACAAAGGGTTTGGAACTTGGCTTTTTCACCCGATCAAAAACGCATATATACTACAAATGGTGTGAGTAACGATATGTCCATTATTGACTTGAGAGAAATGAAAGTAACCAAGACCATTGCCGTGGGTCGCTATCCCTGGGGAGTTGTTGTTAAACCGTAAAAGGCTAAATAAAATAAAGCAGATGCAAATCAATTTGCACCTGCATTTTCTTTTACCTTAACAGATAGAACTTATCTTCTTTCGTCTGCCTCTTCACCAATTTCCCATTCTTCAATAGCAACTTCAATAATTTTTCCAGTTGCAGCATCTACTTCAACTTTAGTTTCTACGCCTTTATCATTAACAATATCAAATTCATAAGATGCACTACCATCTTCTTCAATTTCATATTCAACTTCTTCGATAACACCTGGATGAGCTTTTAATGCAATCGCCTTTGCATCATCTTCGGTAACGACCATTTTGCTTTTAAACGCCAAACTATCGGCAGAGCTGACTTCTGATTCAGTCTCAAAGATTTTGCCGGTATTCGCATCACACATATATTCCCACTCAAAACCATTAGGATCTTTAATTTCAAGCTCATACACTGCCTTGCCAGAAACATTAAGCTTTTCTAGTGTTAAAAATTCACCTGTTTTTTGCTTTTGAACTGCAGAAATACAGCTTTCCAAGCCTTGGTCGGCTGCCTGAGCAGTAAATAGGGAGCTTAAGATTAAAACAATTGAGCTGCTGGTTGCGATTCGTTTATTCATTTCTGTGGCCTAGTTCATATAAAAAACATATAATACAGGAAAATATCCTTTTTTTTGAGGGGGGGGCTTTGGTTTCTTTTACAACTAACCTGTAATTAATTGCCAAATCAATATGATAGGGTTTGATTTTTTATTTTTATTTTAGTTTTTTTAAAATTAGGTCTGACAATTAAATGCAGTTTTCATTGTAAAAGGCAAAAGTTCGGCAAACATATTAATTAAGTAATTTTCTGCCAACAAACTACATTCTCGAGCAGAGTTTTGGCCTATAAAAACAAAGTTGAATTAAAAGAAGATTTAGACAAGTTTTTGATCTTTTACTACCTAAACCGAAGGTCGTGGGAGCTTAAAAAGAAAATTGAAGGTTAGAACACCCTTTGAAGCTGTTCAATACAGCTATAAAGTAAATCCTGAGCTTTTAGAATATCACCTGACAGTTTCAGGCTGGCCTTTTAAAATCATGGTACAACAAGATCAAACCAGAAATATACGGTCATGGATGCTGATTTCTATCAATCACTTTTATCGACAAGCTGTTGCTATTAATAAAAAACAACTCGCTATAAATTCCGCACCCTGACCATCTGTAAGAATAACGCCAAACTTACAATATAGAATTAATTAATAATATTTTCAGTAACAGCAATCACTTTAGAAGTCACTAAATCTTTATGCTCAGGCTCTGAAAATTTATTTTTCATTGGTGGCAAAAGCAGATCATAATATGCTACAGCTCTTAATTTAGTAATTTTCTTTTTAGGTAAAGAATAAAGTAGTTTTCTAGTTTCATGAGGTTTCAAACGTGTATCACCTAATACTTTCGTCGCTTTTGGTGGAGGAGCTGGATTTCCTTCCTCATCGCCTAAACTATACATAAACATAGCTTTTTTATCATCTTTAAGAGGATGTGATTGACTGCTTGTCCAAACTTCTTTCCCATTTTTATCGTAGCCAGTTATTTTGACATAAACATTTCTAAAAGGAGCACCTGTTGGAAAACTATGGGGTAATTGATTAGTTAATTTAAGAGTTACATTTAGTTTTTTATTTTCCTTAGTTGTAGCCATTGTCATTAACAAGCCTTTACTCACCATTTTGGCTGAATGCCCACCTAATAAACTATGATCTATTTTGCCATTAACAACAGGCATATGGCAGCTCAAACAATTATTAGATCCGCCGGATGAAGCAATTTCATCTCCTGTTTGACAGAGAGCTACTTTATTTGAATTTTTCCGCTGATCATGACACCCCATGCAGATAGCACTTGTTTTAAAAACATCAGGATTAGCTGAGTTTTCAAATAAAGGATGCTGCCAATCAGCTTCAGTATGATTTGTACCAGGTCCTTGCAATGATGAATCAGAAAATTCATAAGCCTGAGTACCTAATCTTAATCCACCTTCGGCTTTTTTAGTGCCTATAAATTTACTGATAGTATGACAAGCTACACAGTTAATACCTTCATTATAGACTTCCATTGAAGTCAAATCTGTTTTTCCATCTATTGCAGCTGCAGGGGCATGACATTGCAAACATACTGGGTATTTCCCATTTTTATTAATGCCCTCCTCTTTAGGATCACCTATAACAGCCTTATAAAATGTACCATGAATGGGGTCTTTTAAGGCTGTACTATTAGCATGCATAGACCCTTTCCATTGAGAATAAATTTCTTCATGGCAAGTTTTACAATCTTTAGCTGAGACATGATGGAGAGGTACTTTATCTGTTGCTGAAACTAGTCCAATTGCATTGTTTAAAAAAAATGGCAAAAATAACGCATAAAAAGGAGATATATTTTTTATATTTAACATGGTAACTCCAATAGATAAAGCAAAAAAAGGGACGCTCATATTATTAATATTACTAAATATTAATATACTAAATCTTATGCTTATTTGCAATTCTATTTAAACTATAAAATTTGGTTACTTATAATGATTATCATCGTTTAGTTCTCTTTCAAAACAGCGATTGTTTGTGAATGTTTTTGTTGAATTATGTTAAAGGTTTATTTATCCTAGAATAAACAGAGGGCAGTCACACTCTTTCGCGGCACAGAAAATGCCGAATTGAGTCAACACAGCTAAAACGATTAGATAATTGGCTCTTGTTATCTAAAACAAACGCCAGAGGATCTTCTTTTTTTACAAGATAATTCCTGTATTTAATAGAAATTTTAAGTCCAACAAAATATCCCGACATTTTTATTAATTCATCAGTCTTTTTATCAAAAGTTAGTTCAACTTTATTCAACGCTCTATCTTCATATCCATCCTCTATTTCATCCGTTTGTAATAAAAAATGATACAGATAAACTTCATTCTCTTCTTTGTCTGTTATTTCTACCGGTTCACCTAGCTGACTAAGAATCTGCTTTTTTTGCGGTAAATCAGTTGAAATTTTTTCAAAAGAATCAGTATTTGCCTTTAATTGACGTGTTGTTTTGTTAATTTCCGCGCCCGCGATAGAACGGATAGAAACTTCAAGAAATTCTGCAGGTGCAATATGAAGAAACAATGAGGATAATGTCCACTGTTTCAGTTGATCTTTTGAGTTAAAATTTAAATTAAAATAAAAGCTGATTTCTGGTTGAATGATTTTATTATCTTTATCAATTTTTTTAAACAGATAACCCCACTGCCTTTCTAATTCTGTACCACTCTTTGTGGTCGGCTGTACTTTTAATAAAGAAATAAAATCATCACTATAGAGTTTAGGTTGTTTAAAATTCAAATTAAACACATCATCAGCAGTTATTGAGAAATTCTCATCAAACTCATCCATTTGTGAATAGGTTTGATAGACACGCATCCAGTAAAAACATCCTGAAAGGGTGCTTATTATCAGTAACAAACCTATCCATCTAAAAATTTTATTCATTTTGTTTATCTTACTAAAATTGTAATAGTGATCACACCGGTGTAAATCCCTGTAAAAGAACGGCTCCATAGTCTGTTTAGATAGAAACCAATTTCTCCAGAGCCAGAGAGAATATTGACTTCATTGCAGGACTATTCATTCAATGTCAAAGCGATTATTTAATGACAGAAACATAAGTTCTTTTCTGGTAAGTATTTTTATACTTCACCCCGTTACGAATGTAGAGTTTATAACAAAACGATTACTTTCTTGTACGTGATTATACAAAATAATTAACTATCTGGAGCAATCAAAAATGTTAGGGTAATAATAAAGACTCGCTATTTCTTATTAAGGAAAGGTTTTATGCCCTACCAAACTCCGTCTATTACCCTCAAAAAAGTATTACCCTTTTGTTTACTCCTGGGTATTTTATTAGTTGCAGAAGTCATTGGTATTTACATAGGCTCATCATTTCTTGCAAATGAAGGATTTAAAGGGTATTGGGTACTAAGCCGTATGGTGCTGCCTTTTATTGTTGTGCTGCTGTTATCTATTCCTTTTAAAAGCCTCTACTTTTCCAAACCTCAACTATCTCGTATTAGTCCTTATTTTCTTGGGTTTTTCGTACTGGCTTTATTTGGCCTGTCAATCTACTTGCAGTTCTTTGCTGAAGACTACTTACAGTATTATCGAAACGGTCGATCTCTAGCAACATTACATGAAATCAATCGTTTTCAACGATTTTCTATCTTTACTGCTTCTACTGTTATTGGTTGGGAGTTACTTTATCGGGGCTTTATTTTTGGTGGTGGACAATATTGCCTAGTCAAACATTTAGATGTTGAAACCTCTATTGCAACCTTTATGATGGCAGTGATTATCTGCATTTGCGAAGTTACTTTTCACTTGCAAAAGCCTATATTTGAATCTTTAGGTATGGTGCTTGCATCACCTTTATTGTCTTATCTAACCGCCAAAACACGAAGTTTATGGCCTGCAATGGCTATTCACTTAATGATTGAGTTTATTTTTGGTTTTAGTGCTTATGTCTATAGTGTTAACTAGTGACAAAAATTGTCACATTAAGACAAATTTAAACACAATACCTTAAATTCAACAGCAAGTATAGTTTGACTTTTTTGGCTGTGAGCAACCAAAAAAATAAAAAGCACGATTATAAAATCACTTATAAACTACTCTTAAATAAAGGCTTAGCCAGCTTTAAAAACCAAGGCTAAAAATAAACCACCTCTATTAATAAATTTTGGCACACTCCCTGCTTTATCCAAATTGAATTCTACGGAATTTTACTTTTTTTAAACAAGGAGACAAAATGAACATGACTAAAAATCAACAAGGTTTTACTTTAATCGAATTAATGATCGTTGTGGCGATTATTGGTATTTTAGCATCAATTGCTTTGCCGGCTTATCAGACTTATACTAAAAAAGCTAAGTTTTCTGAGGTTGTTTTGGCCGCAACTCCTTATAAGAGTGCATTTGAAATAGCGGCACAAACAGGACGAATTACTGCTTTAGCAGATGCAGACGCGGGTACTAATGGAATGCCTGCTGCTGCCGGTGCCTCTGGTTATGTAGCTAGTGCAACTATTGTTAATGGTATTGTTACTGCAACGGCACCTGCTGAAATTGATGGTTTGGATTATGATTTGACACCTACTGGTCTTACTGCTCCAATCCAGTGGAACGATACTACGAGCACATGTATTGCAGAAGGTATTTGCTAAAAGTAGCTTAGTTTACATAGAAGGCATTTTCATAAGTTTTGTGGAAATGCCTTTTTTATTGGAGTTAAAATGAAATCCTTAAAAGGTTTTACACTCATTGAATTAATGATCGTGGTGGCCATTATTGGTATATTAGCTTCTATTGCACTACCTGCCTATAAAACCTATATTTATAAATCGAAATTTATAGAAATTATTTCTTTTGTACTTCCCTATAAAAATACAATCATTTATGCAGTGCAAAAAAGTGATATTACCGATATAAATGACATTGATTCTGGTAACTACGGCATTCCTGTTTTAATAAACAACCCCACCAGTAAAATTGCTTCCGCTAGAGTAGAAAATGGCGTAATCATCATAGTTGGTAATGCAGAAGTCAATAACAAAACATATAAACTAGCTTTAACAAGCCTTAACCTCCCTTTGCAATGGGATGCTTCAGGTGGAGATTGTGTAGAAGCAGGGTATTGCTAAACACTTTTCAACCTTTTCGTTTTAGATAAATTATTAACCTTCATTTATATACTATGAAACCATCATTAAATGCCCGTTTAACAGCTTCTGGCATCCATTTTATAGCAAGCCTATCACTATTTAGCTTATTATTGTTCATAGTTTTTAAACTTTGGTTTCCACAACCCTTTTTTTCCTCTTCTGGTGGTTGGCAGGGATTAAAAATAATTGCTTTAGTTGATCTGGTCTTAGGCCCACTAATTACCCTGGCAATTTACAATATAGAAAAACCAAAAAAATTGTTAGCTCAAGATTTAAGCATTATTGTTATTATCCAACTAGCTGCTTTGGTTTACGGGGTATACACTGTTCACTCACAACGACCTGCTGCACTTGCTTTTTATGAAAGTAAGTTTTACACCATTCCTGCTCAAGCATTTGCTAACCAAGATCTTGATTTAGCTTTTTTATCTGAGTTATCTGACCATAAACCCGCCATAATATATGTTGATAAGCCAATAACTATAGAGGGTATTAATGCGATGGTTGATGTTCTAAAAAAACATAATATTTCACCAACTCAACAAGTTAATTTATATCGTCCTTTTAAAACAAATTTTGCAGCAATATCAAAACACAGTATAAATATCAGTGATATTGTTTCACGTAACTCAGATATGGCTGAGCAATTACAGGTATTGTTGAAACAGACCAATACAAAACAGTCAGAAAACTATTATCTAGTGCTGGAATCCAAATATCAAAATGTTATTCTTGTTTTTTCGAATAAAGCAGAGTTAATTGGCTATCTTAAAGCACCTTATAAGAGAGGGTTGTAACACGTAAGCCGTAAGTTGGATGAGCGGTATTGTAGGGCTGCCATCTCTTTGGCAACCCTACATATATATACTAAAAAAGGCTGGGTTAACGATAGAGCCGTTAACCTACAAAAAACACACGTACTCTTCTTAACTTAGTGAGAATAATGATGGGCACAATCACATTTGATACACACGAATTTATTAAACGACTTAAAACCGCCGATTTTTCTGAGGGGGCAAGCAGAAGTTTTTGCGGATGAATGGGTTTGCACCATCACCTCTCCTACACACCACCGGACATACCGTTTTTTATTCAAACCAATTATCTAACGCCAAACTTTTAAAGTCAGAAAAATCATCAGTATTCCGCGTTACCAGTGTTAAATTATTAACCGAAGCTACAGAAGCAATTTCCCCATCAGCATAGGCAGGTATTTTACCTTGTGTTTTAAGTATCGCCCGTTGCTTTGCATACCATTCTGCTGCCAATTGATCATACTCCAAGATAATTAAACCGGCATTTTTCAATGTTAATAAATAAGATTGTAATTCTTCTTTTCTTTTAGATTCCGCTAACAATTCACAACCATACTGCAATTCATGCCAAACAATTGCAGCCGTTACATATTGGCCATCATATTGAGCTAAGCGTTGCATCACATTGATGTTTGGTTGCTTTCGAGCAGGCTCTGAAAGGATATTGGTATCCAATAAATAATTTATTTGTCCCATGAAAAATCACGTCCAGCAGACTCTTTCCGTATTGTATTAAGCTCCTTCTCTCTTAAACCAGCGTCTAATGTTTCATCTAATTGACTACGCCAATTTAAAATAGCAGAATTCAGGCTTTTAGTAGGTAAAATTAATTGATTATATTGAGTCTCTGACATCATAACTGCAACAGCTTTACCATAACGAGTTAGATGAACTGGTTCTTCAACTTCAAGCTGACGGATCAAGTGAGATAAATTATTTTTGGCTTCAGCAATAGTACTTGTTTTCATAGTAGCCCCTTTATAGTTATGGCTATCATTATAGCTACATTATTTTTTATAATAAAGTATCTACACAAAAAACCATCTACCCAGAAATCTCTTGTTTTTTATTTTGGTTCTTTCGCTTGTAGGTTGGATGAGCGGAGCGTTATCCGACATCCTACCCTCTGTGTAAAATAATTAATCACACCTCATTAAAAATTAAATGTAGATAGGTCGTTTTTTATTGCGAACTATCTGTGTGTTTTTTTGCAAAACCTGCACCCTTTTTTGTTTTCGCTTCAAGTCCCAGTTCATTAATAACGGTACGGTAATCAAGCCCTGATTCATGCATAGCCACAAAACAGGTTACTATCGTGGCAATGGTGTTTGGCACCTCACCCTTTTTTTTATAGGACTGAATATTTTTTTCACTGACTTTGATCAATTTGCTAAACTTTGGCAGACTGATTTCCGCATCAAGTAGCATTTTTTTAAATTCAATAAAACTCATCGACCCTGTTTCCCCTGTGCAACTAACTAAAGCGATATATTATAGCTTATTTCTTTATAAATTGACCTTTAACTATAAAAGATGTACTATAACTATAACTTATTACTATTAGTAAGTTATTTTAACACTATTAAAGGTATTACCATGTCAAAATCTATTAAGAAAAGTGCAGTAAAAAAAGTTGCTGCTAAAATCACAAAAAAAGCGGTTGCTAAAAAAGTTGTTGCAAAGAAAAAATCAAAATCAGTTGCTAAAAAAATCACTAAAGCTATCTTAAAAAAAGGCGTTAGCAACAAAAAGTCAGCTAAAAAGGTTGCAAAAAAAGCCTTAAAAAAAGCAACTTAAATTACCTTAAACATATGCCCTTCTTTAATCATTTGTGCTGAAGAGCATATGTTGCTCCAAAAACATCTTCGGTAAGCCTGAGTCTTTGAAAGAAAATTTGTCTGGATTTTGGTCTCGAAGAATTGATGATACACATAGATTTGTATACGCAGTTACTGACACACATATTACCGTATTAGCGTGTCGGTATCATTATGTCAAAAAAAGCTAACAAAGGTGGGTGGGATATTTATTTCTAGTTGCCTTACAAAGTAAGAGAAACATTAAAAGCGTTGGGATTTGTAGAAAAACTTTACCAAATCCTGAAGGCTAGAAGGGACATCAAATTGCGTATGACCTTTGGCTAGTTGAGCAATACAAAAATGAATTGTATAAAGTAGCTTAAATATAACTAACAAAAAATTGCAATGCACACTTGTTTTCTGCCCATACAGGTTTAATGTTTCTTAAATTCTTTATACGAATCCCAAGCTAAATAGCCCATAAAAAAAACAAAGACCAAACCAATAAATAACATAATAATTGAATTAAGCATCTTCTAATTCCTCAATTAATCTTTTAATCAGTCGGTATTGAAAAACTCCAAAAACACTCGAAGCTAACATACCAAACAAAGCCAATAGTAAAACAAAAACCGATGTACTTAAAAAGTTAGAAGCTGACCAGCCAATTAAACCGATCACAACAGTTAATGCAGCAAAAAACATTTTTTCATGAAAAGCGATTTCAGCCTTTATTTTATCTAATTTGCTCACTCCTTAATTCTACTTCTGTTTGTTTTTTCAGTCAATCAATATGACTCCTTCATTATTATAGTCTATACATCTCAGGATTGATTTGCAATCCATCACGGCTGTGATAAAAATTAGGCAAAAATTGTTAATCTACCATTTTTTGGTAACACCCCCCTAAATAAGGTTTAATGTTTTTTTCGCATTGCTGTTATCCTTAATAATCTATATGATCTTAAACACATTATTTAACAACGCTAAAAATCCCGGTTCAAGTAGCAAGAATGACTTTGAGACATTTTCATCATTACATAAAATTATCACTTATCTGGCTACCTTCTATTCTCTTAAACTTATCTGGATGTAGTTATTTTGGTGCGGTTGATTCAATGCCTGCAACCGTGGCTATTCCTCAACAATGGTCGTCGTCCACAAATCAATATAATCCTGTTCGCCCATGGTTAGAGGAGTTTTCTGATGTACAACTGAGTTCTTTAGTTGAAGAGGCATTTGTAAATAACCCCAGTATTCAGGGCTTAATAGCCAGTATTGCTATTGCAGAAGACCAAACATGGCTTTCCTCTTCTGGTTTTTGGCCAAAAATTAATGCAGGACTGAATGCTAGTCGAAACCAACGTAATAATGCGACAGGTATAGCTGTTGCTTCCAGCCGAAGTAATAATGTTGGTTTTGCTTTAGATTTTGTCTGGGAAATAGATTTATGGTACAAACTGGGCAATGAGCTGGAAGCAACCGAGCATGAAAAAACCGCAACTGAATCTGACTTATACGCAGCACAACTTTCATTGGCTGCTAACATTACTAAAGCCTGGTTTGATGCTATTGTTGCGGGTCAGCAGATTAAACTCGCTGAAAAAACCATCAATAGTTTTAGCAATGCCTTAGCTATTATTGAACAAGGCTATGATCGCGGTATTTATAAAGCACTTGATGTTCGTTTAGCACGTTCTAATTTATTAACCGCTAAAGGCCGTAAAGAAAACTATCTTAAAATTCTGGATGAAACCAAGCGTACCTTAGAATTTTTATTAGGCCGCTACCCATCAGCTAGTTTAAAAATGCCCGATCAATTACCCATCACATCGCTTCCTTTACCAAATAGTGTACCATCTAGTCTTTTAGATCGAAGGCCTGATATTATTGCAGCCGCAGAACGCTTTTTAGCCACCGATCAACGGTTACTAAAAGCAAGAAAAAACATGCTCCCTACCATACAACTAAGTGGTAGTGGAGGAACGAGCACTCGAAAATTAGATGATATT
>JAKIVF010000092.1 GCA_021647145.1 Methylococcaceae bacterium
GGGCTGAAGCAGGTCCCAAGGGTATGGCTGTTCGCCATTTAAAGTGGTACGCGAGCTGGGTTCAGAACGTCGTGAGACAGTTCGGTCCCTATCTGCCGTGGGCGTTTGAGATTTGAGGGAAGCTGCTTCTAGTACGAGAGGACCGAAGTGGACGAACCTCTGGTGTTCCGGTTGTCATGCCAATGGCATTGCCGGGTAGCTACGTTCGGACAGGATAACCGCTGAAAGCATCTAAGCGGGAAGCCCCTCCCAAGATGAGATCTCACTGGAACTTAAAGTTCCCTGAAGGGCCCTTGGAGACTACAAGGTTGATAGGCAGGGTGTGGAAGCGCAGTAATGTGTGAAGCTAACCTGTACTAATTGCCCGTGAGGCTTGACCATATAACACCCAATTGGTTTGAACAATCAGAAGATTGATAAAGATTGGATGTTAAGAGTAAGTTAAGAAAAAAACTTAACACAGCACAAAGACATGACGCTTGAAAGCTGAGAGAGACGTTAATATAAACAGGATTACAGATTTCCGGATTTAGGAGGAAGGAAGACTGACTATGCTATATATAGCAGGTCAGGCAGGACTCAGACCCTAAATTTAATCGTTGGAAGAACACTCCAGCGGCACCAGTTTGCTTGGTGAACATAGCGAGCGTGAACCACCCGATCCCATCCCGAACTCGGCAGTGAAACCGCTTAGCGCCGATGATAGTGTGGCAGGTTGCCATGTGAAAGTAGGGAATTGCCAAGCTTTTATTTAAGAAACCCAAAGTCAAAGACTTTGGGTTTTTTTTTGTTTAATGATATGTGATATTTGTCTGATCCTAGAAAGATCAGGTGGAGATAGATATTTTGGACGATAAAGATTAGAAAATCTTCAGTGATTCTTATGCTAGTACAAATAATTACTTGGAGATAATAGTCATAATCCTTATCAAGAGTGATTCTGCAGGATGTTTCGAAGAATGTGGAGAGCGTTTTCTTCACCAAATGGGTGAGTAGTAACAAACATGACTGCGCATAGGATTTAGCGCTTTGTGTGAAATTATAGCATCAACTGATTTTTCTAGGTTCTAAATCTTATATCTCGGCAGCTTTTTTGTGTTGCTAAGTTTTGTATCAAGCACTATGTCAAGTATAGTATCAAGCAATTATCTGCTTATATAATAAGGTATTATTAATGCTAAAAGGTAAATCAAAAAAATCCTATAAAGAGTTGTTTATCACTTTAGGACCAGCAATTTTATTAACAATTGCTGGTTTTTGGGTGGCTTATCAATTTGTTTCTCCTCCTCCTCCAAAAAAAATAGTGATTACTACTGGCTCAGATACAGGCACTTATTATAAATTGGCACAACAATATCGTACCGCTCTAGCTAAAGAAGGTATTGAGTTGGAAATTCTTAATTCTTCTGGTTCAAAAGAGAATATTAAACGCTTATTAAATAAACAAGCTGATATTGCTTTTATCCAAGGAGGAACGGGGAGTAATGAAGTTACATTACAATCATTAGGCAGTTTATATTATGAACCGTTGTGGATATTTCTTAGAAAAGACATTAATGTAGAAAAAATAACAGATTTATCTGGGATGCGTATAGCCATCGGAGAAGAAGGTAGTGGAACGCGTGTTTTATCAACAGAATTACTGAGTTTAAATCAAATTAACGAGCAATCTGCACAGTTACTACCACTCTCTTCAAGCGAGGCTGCTATTGCACTTGTTGAGGCTAAGTGTGACGGAGCAATGATGGTTGCATCAAGCGACTCAGAAATAGTCCAGAAACTACTTCATAATGAAACATTTAAACTATTAGAATTAACCCGTGCTGATGCTTATACACGCCTATTCCCCTATTTATCTAAAATAACTTTACCGGAAGGAATTGTTGACCTAAAAAAGAACATTCCATCACAGTCTATTAAGCTCCTAGCATCCAGTGCTAATTTAGTGGTAAAGGAAGATTTTAATTCTGCTTTAATTGTTTTACTTCTTAGAGCTGCTGATTCAATTCACAATGATAAAAGTCTCTTTTCGGCTGCAGGTGACTTTCCTTCAGTTAACTCTCCGGCCTATCCTATTAACGAAGTAGCCGAACGATTTTATACAGTTGGCCCTCCATTTTTAATGCGCTATCTTCCTTTTTGGCCTGCAGTTTTTATTGATCGAATGATAGTAATGTTAGTGCCACTTTTAGCCTTACTTTTACCTCTGGGTAAAATAATGCCACCTCTTTATCGCTGGCGTATTCGCTCAAAAATTTACCGCTGGTACAAAGAATTACAGGAAGTAGATGATGCGATGCATCTGCAACAGCTTTCTTCTCAACAAGTTGAAAGCCTCAATAAGGATTTACTTCAGATTGAAAATGAAGTAAATAAGGTTAAAACACCACTGTCTTATGCGGATCAGGTTTATAATTTGCTGTTACATATTGACTTGGTAAAAAAGAAATTAAACACTCAAGGCAATTAATAAGTTTTCCTGATTACCCACAAGCTTCCGCCGAATCAGTAGATGACTTTGTAAGGTATTGAAAAATAATAAATATCTATTAATGAAAATTTAACTTAAATTTTAACTTTGATCAGGTTAAAAAATAACCATTATTTTTCATAAGATTACATTTAGCTTTTTAAAGTGGCGGAAGCTTGTGGGTAATCAGGTAAGTTTTTATTTATGTATAAAATTAAGAGTATATAGATGAATCAGTTAAATAAACAACGAAATCAGGGTTCGATGCATGGTGTGACTTTAAAAATGGTCGTGACAGTATTAGTTGAGGAATATGGGTGGGAACAGTTAGGACAGCGTATTAAAATTAATTGTTTTATAAGTAATCCTAGTATAAATTCAAGTTTAAAGTTTCTTCGTAAGAATTTATGGGCAAGAGAAAAGGTTGAAGAACTGTTTCTGCGAATTCAATGGAAAAAGCGTAAAACGTAAAAACGCTTATTTTTATGCAATATAATAATCAGAATACTAAGAAAAAAAGGATTGATAAGCAGTTTTCAGTTGCTCCGATGCTGGATTGGACAGATCAACATTGTCGTTATTTTTATGGTCTATTAACCAGTAAAGCATGGCTATATACAGAAATGGTCACAACAGGCGCAATCCTACACGGTGATAAACAACGTTTTTTAACAGAAAATAAAGCAGAAAACCCAATTGCTTATCAATTAGGGGGAAGCAACCCTATTGATTTAGCTCGTTGTGCACAAATGATTGAAGATGCTGGCTACAATGAAGTTAATCTGAATATCGGCTGCCCTAGTGATAGAGTTCAAAGTGGGCGTTTTGGGGCTTGCTTAATGGCAGAGCCTGATTTAGTTGCTGACTGCGTACAGGCAATGCAACGGCTTGTTTCAATCCCAGTGACTGTAAAGTCAAGAATAGGTATCGATGATAAAGATTCATATCAAGAATTGACTAATTTTATTTCAACAATTGCTACTGCTGGATGTAACACTTTCATTATTCATGCAAGAAAAGCTTGGCTGAAAGGATTGTCTCCTAAACAAAATAGAGAAATACCACCATTACAATATGATGTGGTTTATAAAATAAAAAATGATTTTCCTGAATTAAATATTATTTTAAATGGTGGAGTAACTTCATTAGATAGTTCTAAAGTTATTTTGAAAAATGTTGATGGAGTGATGATGGGTAGAGAAGTCTACCATAATCCATATATACTGGCAGAGGTTGATACGCAATTATTTGCTGGGTCGAAGTTAATCAAAACACGTCAACAAGTTGTCTTGGAATTAATTCCTTATATTCAACAATATATACTGGGCGGAGGGAGATTACATAGTATTACTAGGCATATTTTAGGGCTTTTTCATGGTGTTTCTGGTGCTAGAAAATGGCGTAGAATTTTAAGTGAAAAAGCTCCAAAGAGTGGTGCTGATGAGTCAATAGTGTTAGAAGCATTAAACAGTATAGGCCTGTGATATACTGAGCCGCTATTTTTATAACAAAGAGATGTAACAATGGATGAACTTTTTTCCAAAATTATTACAGAAATTGGTGAAGATGTAACACGTGAAGGGTTGGTCGATACTCCTATGCGGGCTGCTAAAGCTTTTCAGTTTTTAAATAACGGCTATGAGAAAACACTGGAAGAAGTTTTAAACGGTGCAATTTTTGAAGCTGAAACTGAGGATATGGTTATCGTAAAAGATATTGAGTTATATTCTTTGTGCGAACATCACTTATTACCCTTCCTTGGTAAATGTCATATCGCATATATTCCAGATGGTAAAGTAGTAGGGTTATCCAAATTGGCTCGTATTGTTGATATGTATGCAAGACGCTTACAAATTCAAGAAAAACTAACTAAGCAGATAGCTGATGCCGTTGAAATATCCATTGGAGCTAAAGGTGTTGCAGTAGTTGTTGAAGCTAAACATTTATGTATGATGATGCGTGGAGTTGAAAAACAGAACTCAGTGATGACAACCTCTGTTATGACGGGTATTTTTAGAGAAGACAGAAGTACCCGGCTGGAGTTTTTAAACCTTATTAACAGAAACTCTAAATAATCATGACGCGTGAAAACGCAAAATCAAAAAAAAGAGCTGTATTATTAGTTAACTTGGGTTCGCCAAGTGAACCAACCACTTTTGCTGTTAGACAATTTCTCAAGGAATTTCTTTGGGATCCTCGTGTAGTTAATATTCCTCGGTTTCTTTGGTGGATTATTCTACATTTTTTGGTTTTACCTTTTCGACCATTAAAAGCAAAAAAAGCGTACCAAAAAATCTGGCAGGAAAAAGGTTCACCTCTCATTTTTTTAACGCAGCAATTAGTTGATAAAGTGAGTGATCAGTTTATAAATAAGCACTATCTAATTAATTGTGTTATGCGTTATGGAAAACCTTCAATTCGTAACCAACTAGATAAGTATAAAAAACATAAAATTGATGAGCTGATTGTTATTCCTTTATATCCTCAATACTCTTCAACTACGACTGCTTCTGTTTATGATGAAGTCATTAAGTATATGATGAAATGGAGGGCGATCCCTTCCATACGATTTGTTAGTGAATACCATCAACATCCTTTATATATTGAAGCAATTGCAGATTCTATTAAACAGTTTTGGGATCAAAATGGTAGAAATGAGCTATTATTAATCTCTTTTCATGGTCTACCAGAAAAATTGACGGAATGGGGAGACCCTTATTTTGATCAATGTAATCAAACGGCAGATTTAATAGCAAAGAAATTATTGTTGTCTGATGAACAATGGAAAATTGTATTTCAATCAAGGTTTGGTAAGGCTAAATGGTTACAGCCTTATTGTATTGAGATGTTGCAAGCATTACCTCAACAAGGTATTAAAAATGTAGATATAGTTTGCCCTGGTTTCGCTGTTGATTGTTTGGAAACATTGGAAGAAATTGAGCTTGAAAATAAAAAGTTATTTTTACAAGCTGGCGGCCAGTCATATTATTATATTCCAGCACTCAATGACTCTAATAAACATGTTGAGTTAATGGTTGAATTAATCAGAAGAGATAAGAAATATGAGAGGATATGAAAAAGACTGTGCCTTTTGTCGATTAATGCGTAGCTTGGCCTTTACAGGGGTTGGTATGGGCTTTGGTAGTGGGGTTGCTTATTTATTCGGGGCAAATAAGCAAGATATTATGATGTCTGGCATAGTCGTTTCTGCAATCATTGTCTTTGGGATGTTAGATAGAAAAAAAAATAGCGATTAAAAGGGGGAGAGGATGAAACAGAATATTTTGCAAAGCTGGAAAGATAGCTGGCCAAATGTAAGATCAACAAAACCTTTACCGATAGATAAAGGAGTATTAGATCAAGCAGCATTTGAGAGCATAGAAGTAGATGAATTATTTGATGCTGTTAATCATGCAAGTACACAGGTGGGGCAATCAGTTCTTTATCGTTCATTAGCACGGCCCTCTAGCTCTCTGGATGAAATTAATGCCAAACAGATTGCATTAAAAGAAATACAAGAAAACAACGCAATTAGAGAAAACCTGGAGCAGATTATAGCCCAGTCTGAAGAGAGAGAAGAATCCTTATATTCATTACTCTTTGGTAATTTTTTAAGTTCAATGGGGACGGCTAGAGGCGAACACCAGATAGAGGGCTATGGCTATAAACAATATCGTAGTGGTACACGCTTTATGCAGAACCTTGTTGAGTCTATTTATTCATCAGAGTCACCATCAAGTCCTTATCTAAAAAATGTTTTTGCCAAAATTAATACTTTTTCTGAAAGCAGAATCTATTCGTTAATGATTGGTCCGGTTTACAACACAGAAAAAGGGCTTAAAAGCAAAGAGGAACGGAAAGGTTCTTTTGTACCAGCAACTATTTTTAAACCTCATATTTTTAAACCATTATTGATAACACTGGTTGTTGTTATGGTTTGGGGGGCTGTCCAGTTTCTTCCTGAAGGAATGGTGGGAGGTTCAAGAGGAAGTGTTGCTATTTGGGGGATGTTTTTAGCCCCTTTACTATTGATATATTTTCCTGTTGTAGGTTCTTACGATAGAGATAATTGTATTATTCCTTTACGTGATGAATTTAAAAAATCAAAAGAACTAGGTGATGCATTAGATGCTTTGGGTCAATTGGATGAGTTATTAGCCTATATTAAGTTTTCTGAGGAATATGGCAGTGCTACAGTTCTACCTACAATGATTAAAAGTGAATTTCATCTGATTAATTTAACAGAGGCTAAGAACCCTATTTTAGGACAACGAAATGTAAGTTATGTGGCGAATGATTTTACTTTAGAAAAAGAAAAGCTGGTTTTTATAACGGGTCCAAACAGTGGGGGAAAAACAGCTTTTTGTAAAACAATTACCCAAATTCAACTATTAGCACAAGCGGGGTGTTACGTTACTGCAAAGTCAGCAAAATTGAGCGTGGCAGATAGTATTTTTTATCAAGTACCTGAGATTAGTCAGCTTGATGATGGGGAAGGACGGTTTGGTACAGAGTTAAAACGCACTAAAGATATTTTTTTGAACAGCTCTGCAAAAAGCTTAGTTGTACTTGATGAACTTTCTGAAGGCACAACATTTGAAGAAAAGATGGAGTCATCAACCAATGTCTTAGATGGTTTTTATCGAAAAGGAAACAACACTATATTAATTACTCATAATCATCAATTAGTGGATGTTTTCATGAATAAAGGAGAAGGAATTGCTAAGCAAGTTGAATTTGCAAATGAGCAGCCAACGTACAAACTGGTGAAAGGAATTTCAAGAGTAAGTCATGCAGATAGGGTTGCTAAAAAAATAGGTTTTTCTAAAGAAGATATAGAAGGTTATCTAGCTAACTCAAAAAAACCGTAAGCTTCCTTATAATTTAATATACAAGAGTACAAAATGAAAATAGGCACTGCACTTACCCCAAATGCAACTAAAGCTTTACTTCTTGGTAGTGGCGAGTTAGGAAAAGAAATCGCTATTTCTCTGCAACGATATGGCGTTGAAGTGATAGCTGTTGATAGATATCCAAATGCACCAGCACAACATATCGCACAGCGAAGCCACGTGATTGATATGACAAATGTAGAAGCAGTAAAAAAATTAATTGCTGCTGAAAAACCTGATTATATTATTCCAGAAATTGAAGCCATTGCTACCGAAGCATTGGCAGAAATTGAGATTGAAGGATTGTCAAAAATTGTGCCTAATGCCAGAGCAGTACAGCTCACCATGAATCGTGAAGGTATTCGTACCATGGCAGCTGAAAAGGTTGGTGTACCAACGTCAAGTTATGCCTTTGCAGAGACGTTTATTGAATTAAAAGAAGCTGTTGAAAATATTACGGGTTACCCCTGTTTTATTAAACCAACAATGTCATCGTCAGGGAAAGGACAGTCTATGGTGATATCGGAAGGTCAATTAGAAAAAGCATGGGAATATGCAAAAGAAGGAGGAAGAACGGATACAGGCAAAGTGATTGTTGAAGGAGCAATTGATTTTGATTATGAGATCACACTTTTAACAGTTCGTGCTTTAGATAAAAACGGAAAGGCCGATACCTATTTTTGTGAGCCTATAGGACATTTACAACAAGATGGAGATTATAGAGAAAGTTGGCAACCACAAAAAATGACTTCAACGGCATTAAAAAATGCCCAAGAAATTGCATTTAATGTGACTAATGAAATAGGGGGCTTGGGGCTGTTCGGAGTAGAGTTATTTATAAAAGGAGATGAGGTCTGGTTCAGTGAAGTTAGCCCTAGGCCACATGATACAGGTATGGTCACCATGGTGACGCAAAGGCAAACAGAATTTGATTTGCATGCAAGAGCTATTTTAGGTTTACCGGTTTGTACTACATTAGACAAAATGGGTGCAAGTGCTGTTATTCTTGGTGGAATCAATGCAAAAAATATTGAATATACAGGGCTAGATAAGGCTTTGGAAGATGCAGATGTTGAAGTTAGGTTATTTGCAAAACCTGAAGCCTATATAACTAGACGAATGGGTGTAGCGTTAGCAACCTCAAAAAAGAATATAAAAGAGGCAAGAGCCAAAGCAGTTAAAGCGGCTAGCCTAGTATATATAAAAGGATAATATAAATGAAAAAAATTGGGTTGATATTGATTGCAGCAATATATTCAGGCTATGCCTGTGCAGATATTTATAGACATATTGGCCCTGATGGTAGTGTTTATTACACTGACAAACCAAAAAAAGGGCTAAAGTATAAACGAATTATACGATCAAACCCCAAGTCAAAGTATAACTCAAAACTTGTAATAAAAAAGAACCCATATAGAAATCTTAATAAGAACAAAAAAAAATACTCTCCTCTTATTGCTAAAGCGGCAGCAAAGTATAAAATTGATAAAGAATTAATTCATGCAGTTATTCGAACTGAGTCAGCTTATAATGTAAAGGCTATTTCTTCTGCTGGAGCTGTAGGACTCATGCAATTAATGCCTGCGACAGCAGCTCGTTATGGTGTTAATGATCGTACCAATGCCAAACAAAATATTGATGGTGGAACTCGCTATCTAAAAGATTTAATGAAGATGTTTAAATCTAACCTCAGCTTGGTCCTTGCTAGTTATAATGCAGGCGAAAGAGCTGTTAAAAGATATAATAATTCAATTCCCCCTTACCCTGAAACTCAAAATTATGTCCGTAAAGTTTTAAAACTTTATAAAAACTCAAATGCATTAACATTTTATGCAAAACCTACCACAGATTCAGCTCAATTAAGGAACAAAAAATCAGTTGGTAGCTAATACCATAGTGAGTTTTATGAAGAGATTGTGGTAGTCTAGCTCTTAATTTTTTGATTGGGTAATCCATCGTTGTAATGCTGAATGACAGACACCTAATGTTCTTGCCATTTCTACTAATGTAATACAGGGTGAAGGGTTTAGTGCTTTTTCTATGGTTTGTATTTTAAATCCTTCGGTGAATTTTGACTCATTTTTTATCCCCTGAAAGTTAAAATTAGAGGCGACAACTATCCTCACACAGGGGGAGCTTGCCCAAGGTTTTCAGAATGCCGATCATCCTTTTGCTGTTAGGGTGCAGAAAGCCAAAGTTTCGGGCACGGCGAAATCCTGTCGGCAAAAAATGCTGCAGCACCAGCCATAGAAATTTGGCACCGGTTTCCGTACGGGTTCCCAGCGAGTGGTGTCGCTGTCATGATAGCGGAATGTCACCCTGCCATCACGGACAGACAGAATATCCTTCTCGCGGATCACCCCGCGATACAGGTAGCAGCCTAGATAGTCCAGTGCCTTGCCTCCCGAGCCCACTTTCTTGCAGTTGACAATCCATTTTTGCGGAATAGAGTGTGGCAGCCCCAGGTTCCCCCTGCCAGTTTCGACAGCAGTCTGCCCCGAAAGACCTTGGCCAGGGCTTTGTGATTAAGCAGATTTTCCGTCCTTGGTACGAACCCGCTTATTGAGCCTGTCGACCGCGATAGCAGGCCCCATGTTTGAGCTTATATTTTGTAAATTCTTTAGATAATTTAGAAATGTAAGGAATAATGCCGGAAGCAAAATTTAAAACTAACTTTCCAGACCCAGGTATATAGTCAATACTGCTAATCCATCTAGTCTTACGTTGAACTATTTTGGATTATCAAGATCAGGATCATCAATAATTACACTACGATCATATAGTTTTTCAGCAGCTTTCTTTAATTCTCGATATGCATTTGAAAAGTTATCCAAACCGACTAGATCAACAATTTCAGCTGCTGAAATCTCAAATTCATACTGATGGTTAAATCTGTCATTGAATCAATCTGAGCAATACAAGCTAGTAGTACTCTTTGCTCAGAAAGGCTTAGCAAATAACTAGCTTCAATAACTTTATTAGACTTAACAACAATCAAATGAACTTGATTTTCCAAAAGAGTATAATGACAAAAGGAATAGATTCCAAACTATACTCTAGTTCTAAAAAATATAAAGACAAACAAAAATAATTGTCTCGATATAAAGATCAATTTATCGTTATATAAAAGTACAGCAGTATCTATTAAAATCGTTAAGAGATATAACCTTTATATTTCACACCAAGAAATATGGTTATCCACATTATCAGAGACAATAAGGTTAAATTTTCTTCTATATTAGAAATTAATAATATCAAGAGACAGGACTAAGATATCATATCGAATTATAGAGGTTGATAACTTCGATTCAGCCTTTTATTGATTAGCTTCTCTTGATGAGAGTAAAAATATAAAACTGACTTATCAATCCATTTACTTGAAAATATTTTTCTAGGATAATAGAAGAAATTTTTGGTTCAAAGGGTAAATATTTAAACATTTCCAATAACGAACAGTAAAGGTAAAAAAATGGATAAAAAACAACTAACTACAATGAAAAATATGATCTTAGGTATGTTTGAATCAAAACCAGGATTACGAGAGGGTGATTGCTTACCTCCCAGGTGGTTGCTACAGACAGAAATTATTAATCTTGATGAAAAAGAAAAATACGCATTAGAAAGTGCATTTAATGAATTGCACGACAGCAAGTTAATTAACATTAGCAAAACTGAAGATGACCAAAATCAGATAATTTCGATTACACAAATAGGGGTTGACTATATTATTAAAAATAAAATAGGTAAGAAACATATTATAAAACGAAAAAACGTGAGTAAACTCAGTATTTCCAGTATGTTAGAAGATATTTTACCTGACAACGAAAACAAGGTTTAGATATTCAAAAAAAACTGTGCTTACCGGCTGAAAACAAATCAATAACTTAAGTATCTAACCAAGCTGAGATAACATCATATATGAGATTTATGTGAAAAATAAAATGTTAGAGAGTATTTCCCAAAGCTACTGAATTATTTAGTTACCTGAGTATGTTTATATCGCTACGGTTATTCATGGTAGTTGAGATTTAACAGGCATTGAAAATAAACCTTGAGAGGTAAGTTAGAAAAATGGTGTAAAAAATATTTTACTTTTTCACCCGGTTCAACTCTGGCTTACAGATTATTTATTCTAGGTTCTACTCTGCTGGGTTGTGTTTGATTCCAAATTTTAGAGAAACTTTGGATACCTTCATCATTATCAGCAAATATTATTTCTGTAGAGCTAATTTCTAACATTACATCAATTTCTTTTTTTGATTCAATAACACTCACCAACGAAGCTTGTAAATTAACATCTTTTAAATCCGTCATTATTACATGACTTTCAAAATCAATAATTACTTTTGCAAGGATTTTTCCTTCACCCAAATAATCAACCTTACGTGCTTTCTTTAAATCCTTAAGCAAAACAGGGTTTCTATCTTTTTCCAACAAAACACCCAATGCAATACCGTACGAATCATTTGTCACGGTATACAACCAGCCTTGAAAAATAGGCTCAAATTGCTCTCCTGAAATCTCAACCCAATAACCTGAATTTCTAATATCATTAAAAAGTTTGTCTTTATCTACGAAACTCTCTTTTTTATTTTGTGAAAATAGTAGAAATACAACAACTAAGGCTATTATAAAAATAATGATTTCTTTATTCATAAGTTATTAGTCCATAGTAAAAAATTTAGTTGTATTTGTTCTTAGGTAACTTACCCCTAAGCTGAGTAAGTGATAGCATCATTCAGTATCTTTAAAATAGAGTAATATAAAAAAAAGACCGCTATTTTAAAGTGATACTGCTCTTTTTAACCTGCCTTCTCCAATTATTTAAACATAGGTTCTGCTTTTTTCTTCTTTTTCTTCTTCTTCTTTTTCTTTTTCTTACAAGGAGTGTCTAGATGCCAAGTTTTCTTCATATTACGAATGCTTCCTATTCTTTCAGACTCACAATAGGTATAGCCTTTGGCGAGTAGTTTTTGTTCCGTTATATAATCAAGTAGTCGAGGAGTGATTAAGAGGCCACCAAAAAAAAAAATATAATAATATAAGGTAGATATTTTTCAAATTTTTTATATCTTGGTAAGGAAAGAATTAATAAAAAAGGCATGACAAATCCCATAAAAGCATATCCATCCCCCTCTAAATACTCAACTATCTCTGTATTTATCTCTATTTGATGCCAAGTATCAGTTATTGAGATATAACTTAATATTATTACCCCTACTGGAAAGCAAATAAGCAATAAAAAATGACTTATCATTTGGAGAGGTGTAAGTGTTTTATTTTTCATCAAAAACGAGGGATACTGCCCATTTTAAGTTGTCGTTCTACTGCTTTTTCTAATAGGTTATCGCCAAAATTATTTTCCGCTGCTTCCATGCTTTAATAGAATCGGGAAATCCCCATGTTATCCATGTTTTTTTAATAAAAAAGACTCTTTTTCTTTTTCTTGCAAACAGGGTCTAGTTGCCAGGTTCGCTTTATATGACGTACACTGCCGGCTCTTTCTGCTTCACAATAGGTATAACCTTTAGCGATTAACCTTTCTTCCGTTATATAATCAATCACATGGGGGATGATAAAGATGCTGGAAAAACCAGAAATAGCAAAAATATAAAACGCAATTTTTTGATATTTTTTAAACCTTGAAAAGAGGGTCATATAAAAAAAAGGACCGAAAATCATGGCAAACCCATAACCACTTCCTTCTGAATACTTGACGACCTCCGCATTCATTTCTATTTGTTTCCAGGTTGACACGATATTAAAATAACTTATGAATGTAGATGCTACAGCCAAGCAAACAAATCCTAAAAACCCTACCAGTGCGTCTTTTTTTGACATTATTTTCTCCGTCACTAACGAGGCAATGACATTCCTCCTCCTTTAAGCTTCCATCTAACTTCTTTTTCCAATTGACGATATCCTTTGTCTAATTTTTTATCGGCTTGTTTAAGTGCCTCAATCAGTTTTTTGGTTAATTCGTAATGTTCGTCTATCTCATACAGTACTGCACCACTAAGGGTCGCAACAAAAATTGCAACAACAATAGGTACAACAGCGAAAGTCGTAGCTCCAGCTACCAATGAACCCACAGCCAGTGCCAAACTCCCAGAAATAACAGCTTTAGTTATATCCGAGGCTAACTTCCCAAAAAACATAGCTTTAGTAGTATCATCATTTAGAAAAAATTCCAATAAATTGATACTCACATACAAAACAATGGTGATGGATGTACCCTGAAAAACCGATGTTTGCACCCCCACTTTACCAATTGCCATATTGACGATTATGGAGTTTGTAGGAAGGTAGCGTGTGCTTGTAATTGTTTGTCTAAGACCGGGATAACCTTAACGATAAGGTATAAATTAGCACCCCAATTATTTAAACATAGGTTCTTTTTTCTCTTTCTTCTTCTCGCAAGGTGTATTTAGATGCCAAATTTTCTTCATATGACGAATGCTTCCTATTCTTTCAGACTCACAATAGATATAGCCTTTGGCGAGTAATTTTTGTTCCGTTATATAATCAAGTAGTCGAGGAGTGATTAAGAGGCCGCCAATAAAAAAAAACATAACAATATAAGGTAGATATTTTTCAAATTTTTTATATCTTGGAAAGGTTTGAATATATACAAAAGGCATGGAAAGCATGATAAAAGCATATCCATCCCCCTCTAAATACTCAACTATCTTTGTATTTATCTCTATTTGATGCCAAGCCTCAGTAACGGAGATATAACTTGATATTGTCACCCCTACTGGAAAGCAAATAAACACTAAAAAATGATTTATCCTTTGGAGAGGTGTAAATACTTTATTTTTCATCAAAAACGAGGGATACCGCCCATTTTAAGTTGTCTTTTTACAGCTCTATCTAGGTCATAGCCGTTTTCTAAATTTCTATCTACCTCTTCCAATGCTTTAATAAGTTTTTTTGTTAACACATCATCTTTATCTATTTTAGAAAGCACTATACTCGTACCAATTCCAGCACCTACTGCTAGAACAAGAGGAAGATAAGCAATTGTTATAGTACTTGCTGCAGCTGTACCTACAATTGTCGCAACTACCCCGGAAATAACAGCTTTCGTCACGTCAGAAGCAAGCTTCCCAAAAAACATAGCTTTGGTAGTATCATCATTTAGAAAAAATTCCAATAAATTGATACTCACATACAAAACAATGGTGATGGATGTACCCTGAAAAACCGATGTTTGCACCCCCACTTTACCAATTGCCATATTGACGATTATGG
>JAKIVF010000093.1 GCA_021647145.1 Methylococcaceae bacterium
TCAACAATAAGCTTTGTTATTGTTTTGATGTTAATGTAGCGGAATATATACAAGCACTCAAAAATAATACAGCTTCTGAAATAAAAAATTTCGTTATTCAAAAAACTAAATCAGGCGAGTGTGCTTGTGAAATAAGAAACCCCTCGGGGCAGTGCTGTTTAGCAAATTTTAAACAGTTGGAGAAGAAACCTGAATGTTGCAATGGGTAGTTATGGGTTACATAATTAGTCGTAAAAATAGAACATCTACCTTCTAAGTAATATCTATAATGATAGCCACTTGTCAATAGGCAAACCCATTTTAATCAGGGCTAATTGGTTCTACACCTGATAGATCTTGAACAGGTTCTTAGGAGGTTCTTTCTTGTCGTTGAAAATGTTTTCTTTTACCAAATCTTTGGTAAATCCATCTTATCAAAAAAAATTAAAACACTAACTGTAAGCCTGATATATTTAAGTATAGCTTGAACTCAGATCTTATCAATAGTTTATTATCCAATCATTATGAGCCAAAACAATAATAAATCAAATGTAACTAGCACTACTTTAGTGATAGACGGGAAAAGCACTCGATTGAGAGATATGCGTGTTAAAGCAATGGGTGAATCCATGTCTGCTGAGACACAAGTAATAGATGGGGATGCTAGGATAAAAAAACTAGATAAGGTGGTTATGGCTGATTTATTGCGCGCTAGAAAGGTTATTGATGAAAATTTAGAGAGTATTCTGAGTAATTATCCCATTAATAAACAGGCGAAACTCTTTAAAATTCGTTTTGGTATGAGCGTTGATCAATTGAAAGAACTTTCAATTAAAGACATTAATTTGCTGTTGGGGATTAAACATAAAATAGTGTCGATTACTGCGCTTGATTATTTTGGTCGATCCATATTGGAACAAGAATAGTGTTTAAGTTATTCAATTAGTAAAAGTAGAGACGAAGCCAATTGTGATTGTTAATAAATTAAGTGTGATTAAAAGTAAAGTACTTAAAAGTATGTTTTTAATAAGTTAGGTTCACGATAGAGCCGTTAGCCTAACCTATCGTGAGTTAGTAGCCTTATTCTGTAAAGGTTATTCAAGCACAGAAAACTTCAATTTTTTTCAAAATACTTTGTGTATCTAAACCTGAGTATTCAAGTAATTCTTCACGAGATCCTTGTTCAATAAACTCATCAGGTAAGCCAATATTAAGCACTGGCATTAATATCTGTTGGGCTTGAAGATAATTATTAACTGCACTCCCAGCACCACCAGAAATAACATTCTCTTCAATTGTGACCAGAACATCATGGCTTTTAGCCATTTCTAAAATAATTTCTTGATCCAATGGTTTAACAAAGCGCATATTAATGACTGTTGCTCCTAATTTTTTTCCAGCCTCCATTGCAGGGTTGACCATGCTACCCCAAGCTAAAATCGCAATTCGTCCACCTTTGTGGCAAATTTCTCCTTTACCGATTTCTAGTTCAGATAAATCATCAGAAACTACTTTTCCAGGGCCTTTTCCACGAGGGTATCTCACTGCTGCAGGCCCCTTGTAGTTAAACCCAGTGGTTAACATTTTTCTACATTCATTTTCATCAGCGGGAGCCATGATTATCATGTTAGGAATACAGCCTAAATAACTAAAATCAAAACTTCCTGCATGAGTTGGACCATCTGGACCAACTAAACCTGCTCTATCTAAAGCAAATAATACATCCAGATTTTGAATAGCCACGTCATGAATCAATTGGTCATATGCACGCTGTAAAAAAGTTGAGTAGATAGCAACGACTGGTTTTCCTTTTTGACAAGCCTGGCCAGCTGCAAGCGTTACAGCATGTTGTTCAGCAATTGCAACATCAAAATAACGAGTAGGAAAGCGTTCAGAGAATTCAACGAGTCCTGATCCTTCGCGCATTGCAGGGGTAATCCCAAGTAAACGATCATCTTTTTCAGCCATATCACACAACCAGCGCCCAAAAACTTGGGTATAAGTTGGGTGAGGTGATGGTGCTGACTTGGGCAAAGAATCTTTCGTTGGGTCAAAAGCGGGCACGCCATGATAAGCCAGTGGGTCTTTCTCTGCTGGAGCGTAACCTTTACCTTTTTTTGTTACTATATGTAAAAAAACTGGGCCAGGAAGGTCTTTGATATTACTTAGTGTATCGAGCAGCATATCTACATCATGACCGTCAATAGGGCCAATATAGTTAAACCCCAACTCCTCAAATAAAGTACCTGGAACAATCATTCCTTTTACATGTTCTTCAGTTTTTCGAGCTAAATCCCAAACACTTGGCATTTTACTTAAGACTTTTTTACTTTCTTCTCTAACGGTGGCATAAAACTTACTTGAAATAACTCGAGTAAAATAATTATTCATTGCACCGACAGGAGGTGAAATTGACATATCATTATCGTTCAGAATCACCAGTAGATTTGCATCAACAACCCCTGCATGGTTCATCGCTTCATAAGCCATTCCACCGGTAATACTACCATCGCCAATAATTGCTACCATCCGTTTTTTTTCACCACGTAATTTGGACGCAATGGCCATTCCCAAAGCAGCACTAATAGAGGTGCTAGAATGCCCAACACCAAAGGCATCATATTCACTTTCTGCTCTATTTGGAAAAGCGCAAACACCATCTTTAGTTCGGATAGTAGGCATTTTTTCTTTTCGGCCTGTCAAAATTTTATGTGGATAAGCCTGATGACCAACATCCCAGACTAATTGATCTTCAGGGGTGTTGAAAATATAGTGTAATGCTACAGTGAGCTCAACTGTACCTAAACCGGCTGAAAAATGGCCTCCAGATAAACTGACTGTGTGAGTTAAATATTCGCGTAATTCTTTAGCTAGGTCATTAAGTTGTTTCTTATCAAGCAGACGAACATCAGAAGGCAGGTTGATATGTTTTAGTAACGGATAATCGTTTGATAAGCTCATATTAAATAGGGTTATTTATTTTTATTTTTGATAGCATGACTAGCCAGGTTTTTACCTAGATCCCAGATTGAACCAGGAATTTGATGCGTGTCTGCAATTGTTTTATCAAAAGAGTCAACAATCCAGTCTCTATCTTTTTGAGTTAGATTTAAAGGAGGCAAAAGTTTGACTACATTCATTCCATGGCCAGCAACTTGTGTTAAAACGCGATGCTCTTTAAATAAAGGAATAGTCACCATTTGGCAAAAAAGGCCTTTGTTCGCAGCTTCAAGCATAGCCCATGCTGCTTTTAACGAAAAACTCTTAGGCGACTGAAATTCAATAGCAATCATCAATCCTCTACCTCGTGCTTGTTTAAGGAATTCATATTTGCTGGTCATTTCATTTATGGAATTAATAATATTTTTGCCAATTTTAGCACTATTTTCAATCAGTTTTTCATCTTCTATCACTTGTAACGTAGCTAAACCAGCAGCCATTGCCATATTGTTTTTTGAGAAAGTTGATCCATGAACGACAGCCCTGTCCATACGATTAAAGACCGTATCCATTATTTTTTGAGTCATGGCAACAGCCCCAACGGGAATAAAACCGCCAGATAAAGCTTTAGCCATCAGAATCATGTCGGGTTGAACATTCCAATGATCAATGGCCCAGAATTTTCCAGTACGACCTAGCCCTGTCTGAATCTCATCTGCGACGAATAAGGTGCCATATTTTTTGCACAGACGTTCAACTTCGGGAAGATAATTGTCATCTGGAATATTAACACCTTTACCCTGAATGGGTTCAACAATAAATGCAGCCACGTCTTTATTGCTTAATGCTTTTTCCAACGCATCTAAATTATTAAAAGGGATGGCGTTACAATTAGGTAATAGTGGGCCAAATCCCTCTTTAAAAATTTCTTCACCATTCAAAGATAATGCACCTAATGTTAAGCCATGAAAACTATGTTCACAATGTACGATACGTTCACGCTTAGTTGTATATCGAGCAAATTTTATAGCGGCTTCAACTGCTTCAGTTCCCGAATTACTGAAAAACATTTTGCTTAATTTATTGGGTGTTGTAGCTAAAATTTTTTCAGCTAACAAACCACTTAACAGTGAAACGTCCATCTGTACAAGATTTGGTAGCTCTAATGTTAGCGTTTCTTGTAACGCTTTGATAATAGTTGGATGATTACGACCAACGGCAAAAACTCCAAAGCCGCTGAGTAAATCCAGATATTCATTGTTGTTTTCGTCGTATAAATATTGGCCTAGTGCCTTTTTATAATTTCTGTCGTAACCAATTGTCCTTAACACCCTAACCATTTGATTATTAAGATGCTGTTCGTGCAAGTCGAATTTACTATCAAAGTGTTGAGAAAAAAGATCAGCGATACTGAAAGACATGAAATACCTCTAATAAATTCTTTTAAGTTTTATGGCTGTAAAAAGCAGGGAGGACAATAAGTGTACAAAATAAAGTAAAGAAAATTCCTACTGCTAGTAATAAACCCATACTGGCAGTTCCTACATGAGGAGTAAAAGCTAGACTGGAAAAGCTACAAAGGGTAGTAAGTGCGCTAAAAAAAACACCACGAGCTGTGCTACTTTTAAGGATTTCGTTGTTATTGTCTAAACCAGATTTTAAACGTTGCATAATATGAATACTACTATCTACACCCATCCCCATTAATAAGGGGAGTGCGATTATATTAGCGAAATTGAATGAGTTATTGAGTATTACATTAGTGGCTACTGTCAATAAAGCCGAGAATAAAAGAGGACCTATAACTAAAAGGGTGTGTCTGATGTTTTTTAAAATAATAAGTAATAAGATGGAAATAGCAATAATTGCACCAGCAAAAGCCTGGCTAAAAGCTTTAACAACAGCAGCTCCTGATGCTTGGTCTGCCACGGGAAGCCCGGATGAAGAAGGGGCTATTGTTTGGACTTCAGAAACAAATTGTTTTAAATTTTCCACTTTGTTTTGATCATACTCTGGTGTAATCAATATTTTGTAAAACCCATTTTTGCTGTGCCAATGTTGACTGAGATAGTCAGGTATATCTGAAATCTCATAAGGTGTTGCTGTTAAGCTGCTCTTAAGACGATTCATTGTATTTGGAAGTAGGCTTAATATACTTTCTTCTAAGGAGTAATAGGGCTTTCGACCTGTATCAATACCAATACGGGAATAGATAAATTGTGAAATATTATTTTGTAGTTTTTTAAGTGTTTCTTTGGGAGCAGGGGTTGAATCTTGTTTTAGCACTTTTGAAATAACAGAATAAAAAGAAATGAGTGCTTTTTTGGGATTTCCTTTTTTTAGTTCGCTATCAAAATTATTTAATTGATCCCCAAGAATAAGGTCAAGCTCTTCAATAATTTCTATTTTTTCATCTTGATTTTCTGCGACTAGACTCTTAAGGAAAATAGTACTGTGAACGGAGGGTAGTTGCTTTAGTCGGTGAGCTAATTGCGTTGCACTTTTTAAATCTGGAGCTAAAGTGGCGAGAGAAAAGGGAGAGTTATTCTGAGATGTTAATAGCTCTTTTATTGTAGAAACTGATTCACTGTTTGGGTCTCTTAAGTTGATAGGGTTTGAATCAAAAACTATTTTAGATAATAAAAAAACAGACAATAAAGCGGTAATAATTGAAAAAATACGAATAGAGGTTGAGTGTCTAAAAGGAAACGTTGAAAAACCCCCCATATTAATGACTGAATGGATAGGCTGGGCATTATTAACCGGCAGGATAGCTAATACTGCAGGTAATAAGGTAAGAGAAATAGCCATTCCAATAAACATACCACCGGCAGAAATAATGCCTAATTCAGAAACACCTGAATAATCAGTAGGGATAAAGGCTAAAAAACCGATTGATGTAGTCAGAGCGCATAGAAAAATGGAAAAACCAACGGATTGTATACTATCAATAATAGATTTATGATTACTCAATCCTTGCGCACGACCCTCTCTGTAGTACAAGCAGATATGAATAGCATAGTCGACACCTAGGCCTATATATAACACAGCAAAGGCAATAGAAATTAAATTAAGATGGCCCACAGAAATTGCAGCAAAACCAGCGGTTAAGATAAGACCTAAAATTAAGACGATAAAGGTTGCTAGTAATAGTTTAAATGAACGTAGTCCTGTCCATAAAGAAGTACAAACCAGAATTAATGAAATAACACCGGCTATCACAGCTCCCTCAGAAACACTTTCCAGTTCTTCATGTTCTAATGCAGGTTCGCCTGTGATACGAATTTTGACACCCGGGTTTTCCTGCATAATCAGATTAACGGTATTTCTTGCAGTTTTTAAGGCATATTCAGCAGGTAAGATTTCATCATAATTTAACTTGGGCCTGGCAATCACCAGCGTACGATTTATTTCGGTGTTGAGTTTGTTTGCAGCTAACAGGCTTTGCCAAGATATATGGTAGGGCTGATCATTGAGTTGGTGAGTAATCGCATCATTTATAGAGAGTAATAATGGATTAAGGTCCATCGGTAGGCTTTGATCTTTACTCAGTAATGCTTGAGAAATAATATCTAATAAGCCTTCTAAATTATAATTTTGAGAAAGATGGCCAATAAAGGGCTGGGCATCGGTTAAATTTGACCCAAGTTCTTCAAGCTCAATAGCCTCTAAAAAAAGCAATGCTTGTTGTCTAAAAAAATCATTCTCAGTGGGTATGTAGGCAGATATAAAAGCATCACTTTGTTGGTTTAATGTCTGAGCAAGATATTTTGCAGTTTCTGATGTTTCTTCGGGTGTTAATGCATCAACAACAAGGATGATTACACCCGCATCTTGAGGGAATTCCGCTTCTATATGAAGACGATTTTTTTGAAAAGGTAAATCAGGGGAAATCAGCTCGGATGAGTTTGTATTGATACCTAAATTATCTGCCGTATATTGAATACTTGCCGCACTTAATAACAGAGTTAAGATGATTATAACCCATGGGAAGCGAAGCACTTGCGCGCCCCACCAGCATAAGAACTTGTCAATTAAAGAAGAATGTCTGTTCATTTGATGACTGTCTTTTGCTCAAAACTTATTATTATATCAAGTTGTTTTGAGATTAATTTTAGTTTTATTTTAGCCGCTTTAAAGTGCGTCCCAAGTTTTATTAAAACAGGTAGTTCATTTGGATGAGTTAATAGAAACCAAAGTAGTTTACTTAAAATAATGTCACCTTGTGAATTTAGTGCATAGCTCACTGCTTTAGGTAAACTCATTGTCACGGGGTCTGCTATGGATCGTATGACGAGAGCAGGGAAGTTATATTTTTTAGCGACTTTAACAATAGCAACGCTCTCCATATCTAAAGCTATTGCCCCAGATTGGGTATGAATTGTTTGTTTTTCTGAGCTTTTAGCGATGATAAAATGGCTTTCAGCTAGTAAGCCGGTCAACGGATTAAAGTCTGATAAATGATCAAGAACATGAGTTAACCATGGAGACTCTATTGAAATTGTTTCTTGCTTTTCGGATTGTAGGTTCTTTGGAAGAATCAGGTCGCCAGATTTTAACTCAGCTTTAAGCGCGGCAGCGCAGCCCCAGCTGATCAGTCTTTTTGCCCCTTTTTTTATGAGTAAAAGACTGGCATTAGTTGCATTTTTAGGCCCAGCTCCAGAGCAAGTAAGTAACGTTTTGTCGTTGATAAAAATGCAATCACCTTTGTTAACTTTTTTATGAGTCAGGCTGCTAATTTCTTCAGGTAAAGCAACGATAATTCCAGTAATCACCTAATTATTTTTTAAGTTCGTTACGATAACGCGCCAAGGCCCAAAGTGGAAAAAATTTATCATAGCCATGGTATTTAAGATAAAAAACTTTTGGAAACCCTGGTGCAGTGAAACATTCATCGTTCCATACGCCATCGGCTTGTTGTTCGCGTAAAATAAAGTCAATTCCGGCTTTAACTTCAGGGCTACTTACTTCGCCAGCTGCAATCAAGCCTATCACAGCCCAAGCTGTTTGAAATGAAGTGCTAAAGTGATATTTTCCAGCATATTTTTTTATATCATAATAGCTTTTATTATCTTCACCCCAGCCTCCGTCTTCACGTTGCACGCTTTTTAAATAGCTTGCAGCTTTTGTAAATAAAGGGTCTGTTTTTTCTATATCCGTTTGTTCAAGGCCTATTAATACAGACCAAGTACCATAAATATAGTTTGTTCCCCAGCGACCAAACCAAGAGCCGTCTTGTTCTTGTTCTTCACGAATGTAATTAATAGTTCGCTCTAAAGCAGGTAAATATTCAGCGTGATTCTGAGCGGCCTTGGCTAATAACATGGCACAGCGTCCACTAACATCAGCAGTTGGAGGGTCAAGTAAAGCACCATGGTCTGCAAAAGGGATTTCGTCTAAATAATAATTGGTATTATCAACATCAAAAGCGCCATAACCACCATTTTTCGACTGCATACCAACAACCCAGCGAGTTGCCCTGTGTATTGATTCTTCAAGTCCAGGCAAATCAGCATCAGCCATTACAAATGCTACTAGAGCTGTATCGTCTACGTCAGGATAGTGGGGGTTTTCAAATTGGAATGCCCATCCACCTCCATCAATTTCAGGTTTTGCTATTCGCCAATCCCCTGGTTCGTCAGAAAGTTGTTTGGTTTTAAACCAGTCATAAGCTTTTGTTAAGCTTTGGCAGTTTCTATGTTTATCAGCTTCTTGAAGTGCCATTGCAGCTAAGCCTGTGTCCCATATAGGGGATAGACAGGGTTGGCAATAGGCGTCGTCTTTGTTAATTACTAAAAGTTTGTCTATAGCCTTTCGTGCTGTGATGACATGTTCATGATCTTTGGGGTAGCCTAATAAGATGAGTGCTTCATAAGAATTAACCATGGCAGGAAAAATACCTCCTAAACCATCCTCACCATTTAAGCGTTCTGTAATCCATGCATCGGCTTTATCAGTCGCTGACTTATGCATTTTTTTAGAGATAAAAGGGCGAGTCATTCGGCCAAATTTATCTAAAGCAAGAAAGCATTTGTTGAGAAAAGTTCGTTTGGGGAAGTATTGTTTTTCTTTATCTGGATCGATAAGGAAAAGCTCACGAATACTGATATTATGAGGGTTTATTGCTTTTGCTTTGTAGGTACAAATAATAAATAAAGGTACCATCACTGTGCGTGACCAGTAAGATACTTTATCTAAATGGAATGGAAACCATTTAGGTAATAGCATGATTTCTACTGGAATATAGGGTACGCCTCGCCAAGGGAGCTGTTCAAAGGTTGCCAATGCAATGCGAGTGAAAACGTTCGCTTTTGCCGCACCGCCTTGGTCTAGGATATAAGCTCGTAGTTTTTGCATGTGAGGTGCGTCAATTAAGTCACCTGCCATTTTTAAGGCATAGTAGGCTTTTATGCTACAACTAATATCACCTTCACCCCCGGCAAATAAAGGATAATGTCCTTCTTCTGATTGTCTGGTACGAATGTAGTTTGCTAATTTAGCCTGCAATTCTTCATTAATATCATCAAGGTAATGCATCATCATGATGTATTCAGACGGTATTGTACAGTCTGCTTCTAATTCAAATACCCAAAAACCATCTTTATCTTGAAGACTTAAAAGCTTTTCCTGGGCTTTATCTATGGCAATATCAAGCTTGCTTTTCGTTGCTTTTGTTGTAGAGTTGCTGGCAATAGAAATACATTCTGCATACTGACCTGATTCATTCAACATGGCGTGACCTTTATTGTTTAACAGTTTGAGGCAAGTACTGCCAATTAGGTGTTTTTAGGCTACTACTGGAAATGTTATACAGTAGTGATAAAAGTGTGTTGCTTCGAGTCGATAATTTACATGCAAGGATGGTTTTTTTTACATCTCTGCGTGTTATTTTTACTTGGCTTGAATCATCGCAATCAAGAGTTTTCTTAATATTCTTTAGTGTCAAGACTGACATCCCAATTGCCCATAAGCAGAAGTTTCTAATGCCTGTTTCATTTCTAGGTATTAGTTGTGTATAACGTAAAGCGTTTTGCAAATGTTCATTGGCAATGCTAATTAAATGTTCTAAGCCAAGGCGAAAATTTTCATCACTAGTATCGGGACTTAGGTTTTTAAGGTCGAAACCGGTTTCAGTGAAAATATCTTGAGGAAGCCAGCAAACTTCTCGTTTAGCATCATCCCAAATATCTTTCAGAATATTCGTCATTTGCAAACCTTGCCCAAAAGAAACAGAGAGCTTCAATAATTCATCTTTATGGATATCTATATCTGCTGAATAATGGCAGAAAAGTTTAGCAAGCATTTCACCAACACAACCAGCAACGTAGTAGCAATAATTATCCATATCAGCCATTGTTTTAACACCAGCTTTCAAATTCATAGCTTGAAAAACTGGCATGCCTTTACCCATGGTTTCAACGCAACATAAGAGAGCATCTATTTGGGCTGGATCAAAAGAATGGGTGATTTCTATCACTCTAGGTGTCAGACGAATCAAACAATGTTCAGCAGGAATTGTTTGTTTAGAGAGTTTGGGGGCCAATTCTTCTGAAAAAGATTGTGCATTTTTTCCTGTTTTAACAACTTGGATAAAAGCAGAACAGAAATAGTCCTTTTGCTTGGCATCAAGAGAAATTTCATCTTCTATAGTATCAACGATGCGACATAGCAAATAAGCATTAGCAACAGCGGGGTGTAATTCGTCAGGTAACTGAGGTATTGTCAATGCAAAAGTGCGTGATACACCCTCAAGCAAAATAGCTTGGAATTCAGTATCAAGAAGTTTGTTGAAAGCCTCCAGGTTTTTTAAGGATAGTTCTAATCCGGACATATTCTGCTAGTGAGTTTGAATTTAAACAATATAATAATGGGTTTGTTGGTTTTTTGCAAAATATTGTTGTTTAGATTATAAAGACGACCTGTTGAATGAATAAATATTTGAATTTTTATTCCATTTTTTGATTTTATATATAATGTTAGATAATCTATACAGAAGGTTGATAATAATATATTTATTTGACAACTAAATGCCTTAATTAATGCTTAATTTATAAGTTATGTTGTTTTTTATAAACTTTAAAGGTAGTTTATATTTAAAAAAAAGAGTATTCTTATACTTAATTTTTAAGTCATTGTATTTATATAGGCTATCTTCAGTTGTGAATATAAATTAGGATTATTTTTAGTCATTATTTTGAATATTGTGTTGTTTATTGACCACTTGAAAGTATTTTTTTAGAATTGTAGTTTTTAGAGAGGTAAGTATGAGCGTTCCTTTACGTCAACAGTTGGCCGTTGGAAGTTATTTAATAAAGCAAAAGTTAAAAGGTGTAAAAAAATATCCTTTAGTATTAATGCTTGAACCCTTATATCGTTGCAACTTGGCTTGTGCTGGTTGTGGAAAAATTGATCATCCGGATGATATTTTAGATAAACGCCTTTCTGTAAAAGAATGTTTAGATGCTGTTGATGAATGTAATGCGCCGATGGTGTCTATTCCAGGGGGGGAGCCATTAATTCATAAGGAAATGCCTGAGATTGTTGAAGGAATAGTGGCTAGAAAGAAATTTGTTTATTTGTGTACCAATGCATTACTATTAAAAAAGAGAATCAAAGATTATACTCCTTCACCTTATTTAACATTTTCGGTTCATCTGGATGGAAATAAAGAACGACATGATACCTCTGTTTGTCAGAAGGGTGTGTTTGATATTGCGGTTGAAGCAATAAAACTGGCTTTAGATAAAGGTTTTAGAGTCACAGTTAATTGTACTTTATTTCAGGGAGAAACAGCACCAGAAGTTGCTGAGTTTTTAGATTACGTTGCTGACTTAGGTGTAGAAGGCGTTACTATTGCGCCTGGATTTAGTTATGAACATGCGCCCCAGCAAGATGTTTTTATTAAAGGTAAAGATGTAAAAGACTTATTTAGAAATATTTTTTCTTTAGGAAAAGGGCGGAAATGGAATTTGAATCACTCTTCTTTATATCTTGATTTTCTTGCTGGAAACCAAGCCTATGACTGTACTCCTTGGGGAAACCCAACGCGTAATGTTTTTGGTTGGCAAAAACCTTGTTATTTGCTGGCAGATGAAGGCCATGTAGATACTTTTCAGGAGTTGCTGGATACAACACCATGGGAAAAATATGGCAATGTTAATAATCCAAAATGTGAAAATTGCATGGCACACTGTGGTTTTGAAGCGACAGCAGTAGAAGATATGCTGGCTAATCCTTTAAAAGGTTTAATGGTTTCTTTACGCGGACCTAAAACAACTGGAGATATGGTTGAAGTGGCCACGCCCAGTTATCTTGAAAGTGATGATTTTTCTTCTATCTCGAAGATTCCAGTAAAGATTGAGTCTTAAATGATTGTGATTAGGTCGATGATTTTGATTAATGTATGTGGAAATTGGGGAGGGTGTGTTGAATTTATTTAAAACTGGAAAACTAATAATAGTTTTTTTTATATTGTTTTTTGGATTTAATATTTCACTTTTTGCTGAAACATCGAGTGAACTAAATGTTCAAAAAAATCTAAGTGCAAAAGAAGTTGTTCTTACTTTTCAAAATGAGCTTCTAGATATTATGAAGCAAGGAAAAAAACTGGGTTTTAAGGGACGATATGAAAAATTTGAACCAGCAATTGTTAAAAGCCATGATTTAGAAAAAGTAGCAAGGATTGTTGTAGGTAAAGAATGGAAAGGCTTTTCGGAAGAGCAAAAACAAAAATTAACTGAGGTTTTTTCTCGTCTTAGTATCGCCTCTTATGCACATAACTTTAAAGAATTCTCTGGTGAATCATTTGAATTTTTATCAGAAGATAAAACTGCTAGAGGTGGATTTATTATCTATACAGTTTTTATTCTTCCTGACGATAAGGATGTTAAATTTGATTATATGCTAAAGAAAAAATCTGATAACTGGATGATAATTAATGTAATTGCAGCAGGAGTCAGTGATTTGGCTTTAAAAAGATCAGAATATACCAGTATTTTAAAACGTGAAGGATTTGAAGCTTTGATTGCAAAAATCACTGAAAAAATTGATAATTACACTAATCAATAAATTCATGGTTATGTTTTATGCTTTCATTGTTATTCAAAAAAGATAGATCAAAGCTATTTTTTGTCAGTGTTTTTCTAATATTATTTTTTTTATCAGGTTGTGCTAGTCATCATTCGATTGACTCAGAGCCAAGTGTCGTTGAAGTTAATGAGCAAGAAATTGACCCGTTTGAGGGAGTTAATCGTAAAGTCTATTCTTTTAATAAGGTAGTCGACGAATACGTTGCAAAGCCTATATCCGATGCTTATATTTGGGTTACGCCAAAAATTGTGCAAACTGGTGTTTCAAATTTCTTTAATAATCTTTCAGATATTAATGTTTTTTTGAACGATTTTATGCAAGGAAAGCTTCGTCAGGGCGGGCTAGATACAGGGCGATTTCTTGTTAACTCAACCCTTGGGCTAGGTGGCTTATTTGATGTAGCTACTGGGTTTGGCCTACAACAAAATGAAGAAGATTTTGCTCAAACCCTTGCTGTTTGGGGAGTGCCTCAAGGCCCCTATCTAATGATACCTGTTCTTGGGCCAATGACAAGTAGAGGTATTCCCGGAGCAGTTTTTGATGCAGCAGCTAACCCTACTTCTTATATTGGATTTGGCGTTCCTCTTCAGTTTCTTCAGATGCTTCAGGTCATTAATGCACGAGCCAATGCGGAAGGTGATTTAAAATTTATTAATGAAGCGGCGTTAGATCCTTATATTTTTACTCGAGAAGCTTTTCTACAATACCGGAAAAATTTAATTGCTGATGGTGAATTATCAGGAAATGAAGATGACTTTTTCGATTTGGAAGATGATTTTTATGAAGAAGATCAAAATGAGTCAATAAATTTGGATATTGACAACAAGCCAGTGGTCAGTAAAGAGGTTAAAGTAAATTCTGCTCCTACTCTTCCAGTAATATCACCTCAGGTTGAGGAAGTAGATATTGATGAACAGATAAGACAAGTTCGTTTAAGACTAAAATTAAGGTCTACTAGAGTTGAAAATACTGTGTTTGAATAAGGGGTTTGTATAAAGGGTTTGTATAAAGGGTTTGTATAAAGGGTTTGTATAAAGGGTTTGTATAAAGGGTTTGTATAAAGGGAGTGTAAGACCCTCTTTTAAAAATAGAAAAGTTGTTAATAATGTAATAATGAATGGACTTCATAACCTTCAAGTTTATTTCTTCCCTTTAAAAAATCCAGTTCTATCACAAAGGCACAAGCTTCAACATGCCCGCCCAATTTTTCAACTAATTCGCAACTCGCTTTTGCCGTTCCGCCAGTGGCTAAAAGATCATCAATAAGCAATACGTTGTCATTTTTTTCAAAGGCATCAATATGCGCTTCTAAAGTAGCAGAGCCATATTCTAAATCATAGGAAACACTCTGTACGTCATAAGGTAATTTTCCTGGCTTTCTTAATGGAATAAAGGGGATATTAAGCTCCCATGCAACTAAAGAACCAAAGATGAAACCTCTTGCTTCCATACCAGCAACAGCTGTTATATTTCTGCCTAAAAAAGGGTTTATCAGTTGATGGATTGCAAGCCGAATGGCAGCGGGGTCTTTAACCAAAGGAGTGATGTCTTTATAGTTGATGCCTGGTTTTGGGAAGTCAGGAATATTACGT
>JAKIVF010000211.1 GCA_021647145.1 Methylococcaceae bacterium
CCTGCAACAGCAAAAATCGATCGTAGTGAAAAAATGCCTATTTATGCTACTTTAAATGTGCAATATCTCTGGTTGATTGATCCTATTTTACAAACTTTAGAAACGTATCAGTTGCAGGACGGTCACTGGTTATTACAAGATAGTTTAAAGGATGAAGATCAAGTCTGTTCCCTTCCTTTTTCTGAACATACGTTTCCATTGAGTAATTTATGGGAGTAAGAAAAATTTTTGAAAAAACCAGACAAGGAGTAGTTGGGAAAATATTATCTTCATTATAATATACAGATAAAGGAGAAGTAGAGTGGAACAGGATATACGCTGGAAGCAGCGTTTTGCTAATTTTGAAAAAGCGTATTTTCAACTAAAGCAAGCAGTTGATACCTATGATAATAATGCTGAGATAATTATTAAAGAAGGAATTATTCAACGCTTTGAATTTACCCATGAACTATTATGAAAGATTATTTAATATATGGGGTTTTCAAAAAATTACTGGCTTCAGAAGCTGCAGGAGGAGGTGCGGTGATAATTGATCCTTATTCATCGGGAGGATACTACTGTGGGAATTGAATAGACCTCTAATGAAGGTAAGTTAAGAAAAACACTGATTACTAAAGGAATAACTCGGGTAACAGATTTTTCTTGGGATAAAACGACTCAAAAAATTGTTGATGTATTATCTCAAACTAAAGAAATATTCTGGATTTTTCATGAAATAACTCGATTACTCCTCATTGGTGGGAAGTTAATTTTAGGCGTGCCTAATTTGGCGGCTTTGTATAACCGTATATTACTAGGGGTGGGGCGGCAACCTTCTCCGATTAAGTCACGACCTGCTCATGCAAATGGTTTTACTAGCTATGATTTATTATATTTTCTTGAAAGCTGCTTTCCAGGTGGCTATAAATTAAAAGGTTTTAAAGGGGAGTAATTTTTACCCTTTTCCTCCTGTAATGGCTAAACCATTAGCTAAAATACCACCTAATATGGCTTGGAGGATTTTTATGTTATTGGAGAAAAAACGTCCTTATGAACAAGAGTTCCTTGAATACCCTATCAACAAACAATTAGAGACAAATTTTTACTTGGGTTCATCATGAAAGTTGCAATTATCCATTATTGGCTGGTCAATATGCGCGGGGGCGAAAAAGTCATCGAAGCTTTATTAGACATTTACCCAGAAGCTGACATTTATACTCATGTTATCGACCCTGAAAAAATATCTGAAAAAATCAGGCTACGCGTTGCAGGCACAACATTTATTCAAAAACTGCCCAAAGCCATTAAATACTATCAGTCTTATTTACCTTTAATGCCTTATGCTTTAGAGCAACTTGATTTAAGACAATATGATTTAATTATTTCCAGTGAATCGGGTCCGGCTAAAGGTGTTATTACCTCACCGAATGCGTTGCATATTTGCTATTGCCATAGCCCCATGCGCTATGTCTGGGATATGTATCATGACTATAGAGATAGAGCTTCTTTTATAAAACGATTACTTATGCCTATCTTAATGCATCGCTTACGTTTGTGGGATTTAGCCTCTTCTTTCAGGGTAGATCACTTTATTGCGAACTCATCTTTTGTACAGAAACGCATCAACAAGTTTTACCGCAGAGAAAGTACCGTAATATTTCCACCCATCAATGTGGAAGAATTCTATCAGGCAGAGAGCATAGAAGATTTTTATCTGATTGTCGGTCAATTAGTAGCCTATAAAAATACTCGATTAGCTATTGAGGCTTTTAATAAAAATGGTAAACCGTTGATTATTATTGGAGCAGGTGATGAGTTAGAAGAACTTAAGAAAATTGCACAGCCAAATATTTCTATTTTAGGTTATCAAAACTTTGATGTTATTAAGCATCATTATGCACATTGTAAAGCCCTAGTCTTCCCTAGCGTTGAAGATTTTGGTATGGTTCCAGTAGAAGCAATGGCAAGTGGCCGACCTATTATTGCCTTACGAAAAGGTGGTGCGTTAGATACTGTTTTAGAAGGTATATCTGGTGTTTTTTTTGATAGCCCAACAATCTTATCATTAAATAACGCGATAAATAAATTTGAACTATCTTTCGATAAATTTGATTCAAAAACCATTCAGAAACATGCAAAAAAATTTGATACAGCAGCCTTTACCAAACAGTTCCAAGAGTTAATTCAGAGTAAAAGCTAAATCTCCTGCTGAATATTATTTCTGTATGTAATCAAAAGCAGAAAAAACCTGCGATTGAAATAAAATTAACAAGAAAAATTGATCTTCTTAAGGTTAGCTAATATACTTAGCTAACCTTAATTAAAAAACATTTCTCAATGCATCAAGTAACCATACATGAAGCAAAAACTCATTTATCAAAATTAATTCAAGAAGCTCTTAATGGCGAAACAGTTATTATTGCTAAAGGAAAAACACCCTTGATTAAACTTGAAGTTTTAGCAGAAGCAAAACAGAAAAGACGTATCGGTGGAGCAAGCAAACTTAATTTAAAAATGGATGATGATTTTAATGCCCCTGTGGACGGTGTTTTTCAAGCTAGTTGTCGCCTAAAGTTGTAAAATTATGCCGCCTCTTTTCTTTCCTTTTCAGCTTTTTGATTATCTGGGTTTAAATGCACTTCTTTAATCTTATCCCAGTTTCTTATTTCA
>JAKIVF010000094.1 GCA_021647145.1 Methylococcaceae bacterium
CATTTCAGTTTTTTCAAAGGCGGCCGCGGGTGTTGGGGCATTTATTAAAACTGTAATGGCTGTTAACCAGCGTATATTGCCACCAACTAATGGTTGTGAGCTGCCCCATGATGAGTTTTCTAAGAATGCTGAAATGATTTACCCAATACAAAAAGGCAAGATTCTAGAAGAAAAAACTATATTAAATGCAGGCATCTCGGCCATGGGGTTTGGGGGAATTAATTCTCATCTTGTTATTGCTTCTGGTCCTAAAGTGTTTCCTCACTTGAAAAGCACTCTTACTGAAAGCAGTTTGTTAGCTTCCAAGCAGAATACCGAACTATTTATCTTTGCGGGTTCTGATTTATTAACCTTGAAAACACAAATTGAGCATTATATACCTGTCGTTAAACTAGCAAGTTATGCAGAACTTACAGATATTTCTGCTTTATTAGCAAAAAATTACCAACAACTGCTTGATGACAAGAGTCAATCAACTACACTGGTACGTGCTGCAGTTGTTGGATCAACACCTTATGAATTCCTTCACCGCTTAAAAGCACTTTCCAAAATAATTGATTCTCAGGTGTCAACTGGTACAAAAGCTATTCACCATATAGATCAAGAGAAAGGCATTTGGCTGGCTTCAAATGTTAACGATATACGTCTTGGTTTTTTATTTCCAGGACAAGGGTCGCAACAAATAAATATGGGTAGAATGTTGTTTGATCGATATTCTTGGGCGAAGGATACTGTTAATTATGCTAAGCATTGCTTCAAAGAAGCAGGAGAAGAACGTATTATTGATGCTCTTTTCCCTGCCACCGATCACCTAGTAAGCGAGATAGAAAAAAATAACGCTGCAAAATTATTAGCTAATACAGAAATTACTCAACCAGCACTTATTTTATGTTCTGTACTTTGGTTAAAATATCTAGAAAAACTAGGTATCAAGGCATCTTCAGTCATGGGGCATAGTTTAGGTGAATTGGTTGCATTTTATGCGGCAGGCAGTTTTGATGAGAAAACTCTTTATACTTTAGCGGTTATACGAGGCAAGCAAATGGCTCAACCCTCAGGAACATCCTTAGGGGGAATGGTTAGTTTATCGTGTAATAAAACTGAAGCACTAAGTCTTATTTCATTGCTCAGTCGCGACACTCAAAAAAATCTTTTCTTGGCTAATATTAACAGTGAAAAACAAACTGTTATTTCTGGGGTTAGTATTGCAATTGATGAGTTGGTCTCAGCCGCTGAAACAAATAAAACACGAGCAGTAAAACTTCTTGTAAGCAATGCTTTTCATAGCCCGATGGTTAATAAAGCAGCAGAATACTTAGCAAAACACTCCCCTTTGCAACAACAGTCCGATACACTATCTTGCTCATTGATATCATCAACAAATGGCGAAAAAATTGGATTAGACATTAATCTAGTGGAGCATTTTTCACAACAATTAATCACTCCGGTTAATTTTATCGCTGCTGTTAATCGAATTGAAGATGAAACGGACATTTTAATTGAAGTTGGGGCAGGAAAAGTTCTTTCTTCTTTAGTAGAGAGCATTACCCAGAAAAAAAATTATTGCCACCCAATAAATGGTTCTGCTACTGACGACCGAGATCTTAATAATTTAATCGCTACTTTATTTTCAGCCGGAATTAATATTAATTGGGATGAATTTTATAATCAACGATTAGTTATTGACTTTAAATCTGCATCGGAAAAGCAGTTTCTCATAAACCCTTGTGAAAAAGAGTTAACCGCCTCTCACTTTTCTACAGCCCCTTTATTTTCTAACGAAATGTTAAGAGGTGTGTCAAATGCAATTGATATTGAGCCGCAGATTTTACAACCATACATGAAACAAAGAGGGGACTTTATAACAAACGTTATAAAATCCGATATTAAGAGCCTATCACTACTACCTACTTCAGATTACTTACCTTTTAAAGAAACACTAAAAGCAGATGTACTTAACAATACATCGTTACCTTTAACGGTGATAGAAGAAAAACCAGAACTATCAGGGAATATATTTAACCTATTTGTAGTGGCGATTGCCGAAAAAACTGGGTTTGAAGAAGACAGTATTACCAGCGATCTTAACATGTTGAATGACCTCAACTTAGACTCAATCAAAGCGGGAGAAATTATTTCAAATATTGCTTTAGAGTTGGGGCTGAGTGAACAGATAGACCCTGTTGATTTTGTAGGCGTTACTGTCGGAGAAATAGCTGATACATTACAAAATTTACTTACTGATGATACTGATACTGATCAAGGAAAACAACATTTATCGGATAATAATAAAGTTACTCATTCTCCACTATCAGATTCATGGGTACGCAGCTTTTCACTTAATGCAGAGGAATCCCCCTATCATTTAAAAAATCAACAAGATGTAGCAATCTTCTCAGAAAGTTTAGTAGAACAGTCCATTGTCATAGTTAGTTCTAATCAGCAAGAAACATTAGCGGATGACCTAACACCTTATTTTATTGAATTAGGAGCTTATGTTGATGTTTTAGTGATAAATGAATTAGCTGAAGCCATAAAAATAAAAAGTTACGACCACTACATCATAATATGCAATAAATTTTCACTAGGTTATGATGCAACACTTGATCAACTTAAAGGCATGGTTTCATTTTTAGCGTCCGTTGCTGTGAATCGTTCAAAACAGGAAAAGCCTTGTATAAGTATGACTTATCTTCAACTTTCAGAGACTAATGATCCAGACATAAATAATAGTCTAACAAAAGGGGGCTCAGCATCATTTGCAGCAAGTATTCATCTTGAAAATCCAGATATAAAAATTCGAGTTTTAGACTACTTTTATTTAGCAAATTCAGAAAGAATATACCAGGATTGGCTATTGGAAATGGCTTCACTACAATCTTTTTATCATGCAATATTAAATAAAAAAAATCGCTTAGCTATTTTTCCTGCGCCTCTGGATGTACGGTGTCAACCTGAACGTAATATTGAATGGACTTCGAAAGATGTATTCCTTGTTACTGGTGGAGCCAAAGGTATCACAGCAGAATGTTGTCTTGCTTTATCCAAAGAAACTCGAGTTTCTATGGCATTAATAGGGAGTTCAGCATGTCCAGACAAAAATGAGCAATCGAATGAAATTAATAAAACCTTAGAGCGCTTTAAAGAGCTAAATATAAAATGCCAGTACTATACTTGTGATATTACGAACAAAGCTGCTGTTAAAAAACTTGTTCATGATATTGAACAAAACCTTGGATCAATTACGGGTGTAATACATGGTGCTGGTTTAAACAATCCTAAGCGTTCTGAAACTGTTAACGCTGATGAGGCTCTTGCTGAACTAAGCCCAAAAGTATTGGGCGCATTAAATTTATGCCAGGCACTCTCTACTAATCCACCTAAGCTATTTATTGGATTTACTTCAATTATCGGTATTACTGGCATGCCTGGTAATAGTTGGTATGCATTTGCAAACACTGCACTTAATAATATATTAAGAGATTTTCATTTAACCCATCCAGAAACTCAAACACAATCAATTGCATATAGCGTTTGGGGTGAAGTTGGCATGGGAGCGAAACTAGGTAGTGTGAAAAGTCTGGCTAAAAAAGGGATTTACCCCATCCCAACTCAACTAGGTGTCGAACAGTTTTTATCGTTAGTTAAACATCAGCCAGTTTCTCAACAAATCGTTGTTACTGCCAGGCTGGCAGGCTTAGATACGTGGAATCAGAAAGTACCAGAATTACCTATTGCAAACCGGTTTTTGCAAGATATACGCACGTTACATCCAGGTATTGAAATTGTATCTAGAACACAGCTCACATTTGAGAGTGATTTATATCTGGTTGATCATAACTACCGTGGATCTTATTTATTTCCAACTGTGCTTGGTTTGGAAGCCATGGCTCAGAATGTTGCATACGTTCTTGGAAGAACACAGTTTACCTCATTGTCGATTGAGAATATCCAATTAAGAAGACCTATTGTTGTTGACGAACACTCTGGTGCTAATATTGAAATCAGAGCTGAAGTAGAAGAACGTAGTTCAAATGATGACCCTTACAAAGTGCATGTTTTTATTATGACCGAACAAAGTGGCTATTTACGTGCTCATTTTTCAGCCTGCTTTGTTGTCAGTGATAGTGCCAATGATGAATATAATAAAACGCAATTTACCTTACCCAATACAGATTTAGGCATAGACCCGAAAATTGACTTATACGGAGGGCTTCTTTTTCAAGGCCCACTCTTTCAACGGTTAGAAAGTGTATATTCATTGGATTCCGACAGCTCAATATCAAGCGCAAGATACGAGTTATTTCCGAATACGGAAGAATGTTTTTTTAGTGAAAACCTTTCTAATTATATGATATTAGGTGACCCAGCACTTCGGGATACCATGCTTCAAGCAGCACAGCTCTCCGACAAAGGTATTTTCCTACCCATTGAAATTGAATGCATTTCTATCCATAATCTAGATGAAGCTTCACAAGGTAAACGCTACCTTGAATGTGGAATAGTCAGCCGCGAAGAGGATGAGCTAACTGTTGCGATCCAAGCATATAATGATTCAGGTTATATTAAAGAAGAGCTTAACGGGTATAGATTAAAACGGTTAGAACTAGATGAGAGTAATGCACTTCCTGAAGAGTGGGCAAACCCATCTGAAAGAGATGCTAGGATATTTCAAGAACGAATAATTAAGAGTTGCCAAAAAATTTCTGTAGTAGTGCCTAACTTTTCAATTGCTTATCATCCTAAGTTTGAATCTTTATCTAAAGATATTCGCCACCAGGAAGAATTGCCTTTATTTTCTGTTGTAATAAAGAAGGTACTATTAGGCAGGGGGGATGACAAAGAAAAGGTTGATTTATTAACAAAAGAGATAGAAATATCTTCAAACCCATCAGGAAAGCCTCAAATAGTGAGCGAAGGTCTTGAAAGTATTTCAGTCAGCTTAGCTCATAATGAAAACCACTGCCTATGTGTGGCAGGAGACCAGGTTCAAGGTTGTGATATTGAGCGAGTTACAAGTAGGCTTGAAAAAAACTGGCAGTCTTTAATCGGGCATCAGCATTCAAAATTATTAGCTGAGTTACAAAAAGCAGGAGATACTCTTGATCAAGCAGGAACTCGTATTTGGACGGTAGTAGAAGCTTTTGTTAAAGCTTATTCCGAAAGCCCAAAGAACATTGAAATTTTTCAAAATGTTGACAACGTTTTTCTATTAAATCTATCAAGTGATAAAAACAGCCATTTAGTATTAAGCTTCTCCGTCACATTGACTCGCCCTAGAGAGAAAATGGTTGCAATTTTATTAGCCAAAGAGGATGTAATAACACAACCTACGCTTAATAACGAACTCATTCTTAGTCAGCAGATTTTAAACATAAAAGAAAATGCGCATAGCATTCAGGCTAGTGATGTTCTAGAAGAAAAGATATATTCCTATGTAAGGACGAATGAAAAAGGTGAGCAACAAGCGTGTTATAGGTTTCGCGCAACATTCAAAGATGCTCGCTCATTGAGTCGAAGTGTAAACTATTCAGTCTATAGTAATTGGATGGGGAGAGTTAGAGAATTAAGTATTATGGAAATTTCAGACCAACTAGTACCTGACTTTGCATCTGGAAAGTGGGGAATGGTAACCAATAGTTCTAATATAACCATTGTAGGTGATGTAAAGTGTTTGGATGTAATCGAGGGTCGCACTTGGATTAGTCGTGTTTATGGACGGCATAACTCTACAGTGGATATGCATTATGATTGGATAAAAATTGCTGAAGATGGAACTGAAGAGCGCGTTGCCTATAGTAATATGATAACAACATGGGTAGCAATTAAAGAGCATGGGGTTGTAGAAGTCAAACCCCTTCCTTTGTATATGGATGATTTCTTTAAAAAAAGAGGCACAATAGAAACGCCAGAAAATAATGCTCCGTCATCAGTAAGAGAGAAACTGCCAGAATCACTAAATCATTTAAGTTTAGTTAGTGACGTATTATACCAAGCACCATCTGCCCCGATTATTGAACCCGAATTGTCAGTACTTCGTTTTTATACAACTTTAGAGGAATCTAACTTAGTTGGAAATATCTATTATGCCCATTACTATGAATGGCAAAGTCGAATTATTGATAGATATTTTTATTCTCTAGCTCCTGAGTATTATCGAGGAACTGGCGAATTAGGTGAATTATGTTGCATTAATAGTGAAATCAATCATGTTCGAGAAGCAATGCCCCTTGATACTATTAAGGTAAGAATGGCGTTAAAAAAACTCTTTAAAACTGGTTTTGTACTCTATTTTGATTTTTACAATGAAGAACCTTCTGGCAAACTTAATAAGCTAGCTTATGGTACCTACCAAGGTGTATGGACAAAAAAAGGGAAGAATCATGAGCAAATTAATGTCTGTGAACTTCCAATAAAAATAGTAGAAGGGCTTCTAAAACAGACTGAAAACATTGAAAAATTAATTAATAGTGTGTTGGAGGAAGAATAAAGGTAATTTGTTAATGAATTTTCCAGTACTGTAGCCACTAAGGAACGTGCACGAAATAGCTTCGTCAACTAGCTTGTATTTTTGTCTGTCTTCTTCGTTGTGGAAACAGTTGCGTAGCCTGCTATGCGCGTTTCCACGTCTTAAAGACAAACAAAAATCCTGCAACACAGTCTATCGGCAAAAATCGACCGATAGAAATCCGAATCCGTGACTGCGTGAAGTATAACTACTTAATAGTCTAATAATATAATTAATGAGAAATTAGTACATTGGAAAAGCTAACAAAAAAAATACAACAATCAGTAGGTGATTTGTTTAAAGACAGTAAACGCCTGGGTATAGAATGGCATAACTTAGCAGTGGAAGAACAAAGTGGAGCCGCAAAAAAAGCAGTTGAAATTTTAAAACCACTTGTAAAAAAATCATCTAAAGACTATGAAGTTTTAGCTTATTTAGGAAGTTCGTTGATGATGGTAGGCAGGGACTCATGGAATCCATTGACGAAAATGACAAGTGTGAATAAAGGAATAGATTTAGTTGATAAAGCAGTCGTAAAAGATAAAGATAATATTACAATTCGTTTGGTTAGAATATATAGCTCATTAGATTTACCTGATTATTTAGGTAGAAGAAGTAAAATAAAACCAGATTTTGATTATTTAATAGATCTTATTCAAAGAAAGGATGCTTCCTTAGATGAGAAAAGTGAAATTTACTTTTTAATGGGAGAATTTTTAATGAATGAAAAAGATCAAATACAGTCTATAGATTATTTAAAGCAGGCAATTAAAAACGATCCAGATAGTATTTGGGCAAGCAAAGCCCAGGAATTAATTAGTGATTAAGATTGAAAACCTTATAAGTCAGTATTTTTAGAGAAGGGGTAAGTAGGTACTTTAAATAGAATGAGTTTAGTCATAAATGAAAGAAAACCTTTTTTCTGCTATCCGTAAGGTTCTTCTAAACGTGGAAAATCTACTTTATTGTATTTAAGAAGGGGTCCTTAAATGAATTATCCATGAGCAAATTAACATAATCCTAACTCGATGTTAAAAAACAACCTTATTGCTTTATAGTTTTTTAATATTTATATAATGACTTTACAGTTTAAACATATCTATTGACTGTACGTGATTATCTAATTTAAATTTTGTTTAAAAAATAATGTAATGAAAGTTAAAAATAATATAGTGAAATTTTTATTGCTCGTTTTATTGCTTGGGATAGCCCCGCTTTCTTGGGCTGGAGATAGTTTAGAACAACTATATAGCTTGCGAGAGATTGACAAACTGGAAAATCTCATTGAAAAAGAACAATTAACGGCAGATACACTTGAAGAAAAGAAAAGGTTAGGTATTGCATGGCATAATTTAGCAATAGCAAAACAAAGTGGAGCTGCAGAAAAAGCAGTTGAAATCTTAGAGCCACTCAAAAAATCATTACCTAAAGACTACGTTGTTTTAGCTTATTTGGGAAGTTCTATGCTGATGGTAGGTAGGGATTCGTGGAATCCATTGACGAAAATGTCGAGTGTTAATAAAGGAATTGCTCTAGTTGATAAAGCTATTGTAAAAGACAAAGATATGGTTATAAATCGATTAATTAGGGTGTACAACTCTCTTTCTTTACCAGGGTTTTTTAAAAGAGAAAATAAAATAAAACCTGATTTAGATTATTTAATCGATCTTATCCAAAGAAAAGAAACCCCTCTAGCGATTAAAAGTGAAATAAACTATTTAATGGGAGAGTTTTTAATAAATGAAAATGAGAGAACTCAATCAACAGTCTTTTTAGAACAAGCAATTAGAATTGACCCAAAAGGTACTTGGGCAAAAAAAGCTCAGGAACTTATTAATGATTAAGGTTGAAAATGTTGTTAAGCATTATTATTTAGGGCAACGAAAAGTCGTCGCATTGAATGGCGTAAGCCTACAAATAAATGAAGGTCAATTTATTGCTGTTCAAGGTCCTTCAGGAAGTGGAAAGTCAACTTTATTGCATTTAATGGGTTGTTTAGACGTGCCAACCCAAGGGCAAGTTAAAATTTTAAAAAAAAATACGTCGGAACTCTCAGACCGAAAGCAATCCGAGTTAAGAAATAAATTTTTAGGGTTTATCTTTCAATCATTTAATTTAATTCCAGTATTGTCTGCTTTTGAAAATATTGAGTATCCATTGCTACTTCAAGGCGTATCTCGGTCTAAACGTAAAGACCGAGTAAATAGGTTGCTGCAGGATGTTGGGTTGGAAGGTCATGCTAAGCATTATCCTGATACTATGTCAGGAGGGCAGCGACAAAGAGTTGCTATTGCCAGAGCATTAATTACCCAGCCACGAGTAGTTTTGGCTGATGAACCAACAGCTAACTTAGACTCAGTAACAGGAACCGAAATTTTAGATTTAATGAAAATAATCAGTCTTGAAAAAGGGACTAGTTTTGTTTTTTCTACTCACGACCCTAAAATAATTCCTTATGCAGAAATAGTTTACACATTAAAAGACGGAGTATTGACTACATGAAAGTATTAAGTCTTGCATTTCGTAATATTTTACGAAATAAACGTCGAACATTCCTTACCTTATCCGCAATTATTTCAGGTGTTGCTAGTATTGTTATTTTGGGAGGATTTATTGAATTTACCTTTCAAGGTTTACGAGAACAAACTATTCGAACTCAATTAGGGCATATCCAAATATACCAGAAAGGCTACATAGACCATGGTGTTGCTGATCCGGCTAAATATTTAATTAAGGAACCTAAAAAAGTAGAGTCTATATTACAAGAGATGCCCGAGGTTTCTTCTGTAACACGGCGGTTATCTTTATCGGGCTTAATAAGCAATGGTAATAAAACCATGAGTGCCAAAGTCACAGGTATTATCCCTGAGCAAGAAGAAGAGTTTTCAGCTTTTGAAACAGTGTTAGATGGGCAGCAACTGGATGAAAGCACACCTAATGGAGGTGTAATAGGCATGGAGCTAGCAAAGGCTCTAAATGCTAAAATTGGTGATTATTTAATGATCATGACTAATACACTAGATGGAGCTATAAATGTCGTTGATTTTGAATTGGTTGGTATCGCGCAAACTGGATCTCAAGAGTACGATAGCGTTTTTGTTAAGCTTCCATTGACCGTTGTTCAAAATGCGCTAGAAACAAAAGCCGTGGAAAAAATAATGGTTATTTTAGATGAAACAGAAAACCTGCATATTGTTTTATCTAAATTACCTGGAGCATTAGGTAAAACTAATATGCTGTTGGAATATAGAAGCTGGAAAGATATGGCAATTTTTTATCATAAAGTTGTTGAAATGTATGGAGGGCTGTTTAATGTAATTAAGGTCATTATTGCAACCATTGTTCTTTTTAGTATCGTTAATACTATGACGATGGCTGTATTTGAAAGAACTCGGGAAATAGGCACATTACGCGCAATTGGAACACCTGGGCTAGACATAATGAAAATGTTTATAACGGAAGGTTTTTTACTTGGGGTAATAGGAGGCATATTAGGTTTGATTGTTGGTATATGTCTTGCTTTTGGAATTAACTTTTCGGGTGGAATTGACATACCACCGCCTCCAGGAATGTCGAGGGGGTATCTTTCATTTATTCTTATTGTGCCCTCGGTATTACTCTATGCGTTTTTATTAACAATAGTTGTTTCTGTTCTTTCCAGTATTTACCCAGCATGGAAAGCAAGTCGAATTGAAATAGTTGAAGCATTAGCATTTATTTAATAATTTTTAAAAAATACAGGTCTAAATAATGAAAAAAGCGATATTTCTTACATTTTTTTATTTTATCACTCAGCCAGCTTTTGGTGAAAACACACTAACAGCTGAGGATATTTTATCGAAAGTTGATGAAGTTAGGTCTCCTGGGAATGATTTTAGTTTTGATTTGGAGGTAGAACAAGGTGCTGGGGAGGATAAGAAAAATTACAGTTTTTCTGTGAAGGTTAAAGATAAAGAAAAAAGTTTAGTGACTTACACAGCCCCTCTAACATCAAAAGGAAGACGTATTTTGATGGTCGGTGAAAATTTATGGATTTATGTTCCAAAAACTAGAATGCCTATTAGAATTTCTGCACAACAGAAAGTTTCATCAGGTGTATCAAATGCAGATGTTGCACGAGTCGTTTATAGTCTTGATTATGAAGCGACTAAACTAGAAATAGAAAAAAATGATGATAAAGAAGACCTTTATCATTTGTTTTTAACTGCAAAAACAAAAGCTGCTGCATATCAAGATATCGAAATATGGGTAGATAGTAAGGTTATAAGGCCGTTAAGAGCAAATTTTTATACGAAGACTGGGAAAAAACTGAAAACTATTGTTTATAAAGATTATCAGCAAGTTCTTAATAAACAACGCCCGATGCTACTAGAAGTCATTGATTATTTAAACAATGGTCAAAAGATACTGATGAAATATAGCAATATGGCGCTTACTGAAACTCCCGATATCTATTTTCAAAAAAGCTATTTATCTAGGATAAAATAGTGATTAAAAGCTTTTTATTTTTTTTTTGTTTGGTGAGTATAGCTAATGCTCGTGTGCAAGATTGGCCACGAGCAGGGGAAATAAGATTTAGACCCAAATATCAAAAGCAAAAAACTATAAGTTCACCCACAAAGGATATAGTATCCCCGAGTGAAAAAACAAGTAAGGAGGCTAATGAAACGAATGAAAAAGACGATTCATTTCAAATTTCAGAACTGCGCTCTTGGCTAGACTCTGGAGAAATAATTTTTCGCCCTTCCTACCAAATCAATAACCAACCCATAACAGATCCATTAAATATTTTTTTTGAGGATAAAAGTTATTATGGGCGATTATATGGCCTATTTAAACTAGAAAAGACCATTGCTAATTTTAGAATGATTTCTCAATTACGTCCTCGTCTAGATTATACCGACAGAGAAATTAATTTAAATGTAGGGGTAGATGAATTGTATTTTGATTATGCTATTACCGAAGCAATATATATTGGTTTAGGAAAACATAATATTTTTACAGGAGTAGGCTTAGGAAATAATGTCACTGATTATTTTGGAGAAAACAAAGAACCTGATCCAATATTAGATGAAGTCTCTCGCCGTGACCAAAGAAAGGGAGATTATATGCTTAATATAGATTGGTTTTTTAATAACTCAAGCCTGAATTTATATTATGCCCCTCGTATGGGAATGATACAAAAAGAACAAACTAAATTATTATTAAGTTATAACTATTTTTTTGAAAGCATTGATAGTGATATTAGTAGTTTTCTATTTATTGGTGAACGATCAGGGATAGGGTTTAATTTTTCTAAAAATATGAATGATAATTGGATATTATATTCTGAGCTATCCTTTCGAAAAGGAAGGGATAAATTGTTTATAAGGAATAATGAAGATACTAGAGATGACATTTATATTGATGCTATTTTTGGATCAAATTATACTTTTAATAATGGGTTAAATATATTCCTTGAATACTGGCATAAAAGTAATGGATATGATGGAAATGAATGGAACACTATAATCGAAGAAACTAACTTTGGAATTAGCCATATTAATAACAATAACTTAAAGATAGGAATACCTCAACTAGGAAAGATAAACCAAAGTCTTAGGGCTAGATTTCTACGTCAAAACTATTTATTCAGTCGTTTTAGTTATTCTTTTAATAAGTATTTTGATTTATCACTGGTTCATATTCTTAATATTGATGATAGTAGTCAGTTTATTCGAGCTTTAGTCGAAAAAGAGTTTGGAGGTAATTTTGGTGTAGGCTTTCAAGTTGAACAATATTTCGGGGATGAATACGAAGAGTTTGGAATACGCCCAGCCGATTCTAATTACACCTTATATTTTAAAAGTTTTTTTTAAGGTATGTAATGTTATTTAATTTTTTTTTGTCTACCATTACAATTACTAGGCCTTATGCGAAAAACAATATATATAATTTTTTCAGTTTACTTTATATTTAATTTTTCACTAGGGTTTGCAACTACTTTTGAAGAAGCAAATAAGGCTTATGATGATAAGAACTATATTAAAGCGTTATATTTATATGGTTCCGTTATTGCTGAAGAGCCAGACAATATAGATGCTATCTATTGGGCAGCTCTGGCTGCTGGAGCAGCGAAAAAATTTGATAGAAGAGTGAATTATTTAAAAACTCTCAAAGAGAAAGATTCTAATGGAATTATTCCTAGAGCAATGTTAATTCATTCTTATCAGGTTATGGGTGAAATAGAGAAAAGAGATAAAGAGCACGAACAGCTTATTAAATTATGGGAAAAAACAAAATACTCAGAGGAGAGTATTACTGGATATAAGCGAGACTGGTTTAGTGTTGGTGATTTTAATATTGATGTTTTTGAATACTTTGAACTTAAAGGGCTAATTCCAGTAAAATATGCGTTTAAAGTAAAGGTTGATGACAAAGTTTCTTTTATCATTTTAATGGGAAAACATCAAAACATGGCTGCTAAAAGTGACATGTATTATTTAGATGTTTTTAATGGAAAACAAAGATATAGATATAGTGAATTTAATAAAGAGCCAATTTATGATGACGTTAGAAAACTGGCTTATAATATAATTAAAACTAGAGAAAATAATCAAAAAAAACGGGATAAAGTTACAGATAGAGCTTTTTTAGTAAAGTTTATTTTGCCACAACTATTTTATCAAAGTCCTAAATCTTTTTTTAGTTCGTTAAATAAAAATAGTGAGGAATACTTAAAATCTATCGTATTTGAAATTAATGATAAAGGACTAAATAATAGCGTCACTAAAGTTAATTTAACCTATTCAAAAATTTATAATAATACAAATAAAATAGCATTATTTAAATTTTCAAACCGCATAAAACCTTCAGAATTTTATTACATTGCTGCTTTTAGTTCAAAAAAGGGCAATAATATAAATAGACTTTTCTCTTTTGATCAAATTGAAGGAAAAAATGAGGTAGCTACTTTAATGGAAATAACCAACAATAAGGTGATTAATCAAGGAATAGTCTATGGTAAGCCGACTAAAAGAAGTTTTATTAATGCAATTACATATATTTACAACCGTAAGGGTGAGTAGCAGAGATGGCTTAGGCCCAAATGCGGCCCCCACAGTTTTCTCATAAAAAACCAATTAACATGCTGTAGAATATCTTGGGTGCTAAATCCCACCACATGTCAAAAACCTGATCTAAAGTAGAGTCCTCAAGTTTGCTTTCACCTCCACTATTATTGATGGAGAAATATTTTCCAATTAACAATGGATTATGAAATGCTTGGAGCTGACAAGTTTTTTGAAATGACTTTTTTCTGATTTTGTTGTTTTAATTGTGGTGAGAGGCCCTTTTAAGTCTGTTGAATCTTCTTCCAAAAAGAAGAGTACAGACTTTTGAACTATCAAGATTTTTAGATAGCGAACCAGCTTCAAATAATATCTATGGTTTCGATAGATTGTCTTTAGTTAAACATATAATTTCTATATCTGATTTCTCAAGCTCCGCAGATAAATCAGACGACCATTTGGCACTTTTTTCAATATAGGAAAGGCTAAAGTAGAGTTTAACAAATTGAAGGATATTTAGCACCCCAAATAGTCAAGACAATTATTTCAAATTTCTTATTCCTAAGTTTTAAGCCGCCTCATCTAGCCAGTTATTGAGTAAAATATCTTCTTTATAGACGTTCATTGGTTTTTTATAATCTAATGTTTCATGAAAGCGTCTATGGTTATAAAAATCAATATAATCCTTAATGTCTTCTTGTAAAGACGCTATTGAAGCATATTCATTCAGGTAAATCCGTTCACATTTTGCACTTCGCCAGAACCGTTCGATACAGATGTTATCGGTCGCTCTGCCTTTTCCATCCATAGAAATAGT
>JAKIVF010000095.1 GCA_021647145.1 Methylococcaceae bacterium
CTGTCTCTCCACTGTAAATTTCAAGCTCATGATTAGTTAAGGTAGATAATTCAGTTAGTGACATAGTAATATGAAAATACATATATTTTACAGTATGTCAATTTAAATCTTTATGAGAAAGCTGTGACTAATGACCTACTTTCCATTCGCACCCAGCTCTCCTCATTTAACCCCAACACATACTATGTTTTATCTAGCATTCCCCCTGCTCTTAGCTGACCTAACAAACTTACTATTTTTAACCGGCTTGTTTCATTGTTGCCGCAATTCTCATCCTTAACGCATTTAATTTAATAAAACCTTCCGCATCTTTTTGATTATATGCTCCTTCATCGTCTTCAAACGTTGCAATACTCTCATCAAATAAACTATCAGTTTCTGACATTCTACCAACAACCGAAACACTTCCTTTATAGAGTTTCACTCTGACTTTTCCATTTACCGAAACCTGCGAATCATCAATCATTCCTTGTAACATTTTACGTTCTGGACTCCACCAATAGCCGTTATAAATCAAAGTAGCATAGCGAGGCATTAACTCATCTTTTAAATGAGCGACTTCTCTATCCAATGTTAATGATTCAATTGCTCGGTGTGCTTTAAGCATAATAGTCCCTGCCGGTGTTTCATAACATCCTCTGGACTTCATTCCCACATATCGATTCTCAACGATATCATCTCGTCCAATTCCATTATTTCCACCCAATTGATTCAATTTTTCCATCACCTCTGCTGGACTATGTGGCATACTATCAATAGCAACAATATCACCATTAATATAGCTTAACTCTATATATGTAGGTTGATCAGGCGCATTTTCAGGTGAAACGCTCCAGAGCCACATATCATCTTCAGGTTCAGCCCAAGGATCCTCAAGAATCCCTCCTTCATACGAAATATGTAATGAATTCGCATCCATTGAATAAGGCGAAGCTTTACCTTTTTTCATTTCAATTGCTATTCCATGTTTCTCAGCATAAGCTAACAATGATTGTCGAGAGTTTAGATCCCATTCTCGCCAAGGAGCAATAATATGAATATCCGGTCGTAAAGCATAGGCACCAAGTTCAAACCTAACTTGATCATTACCTTTGCCTGTCGCACCATGAGAAATAGCCTGAGCACCTGTTTCATTAGCAATTTCAATCAGCCTTTTGGCAATTAGGGGTCTAGCAATAGATGTCCCTAGCAAATATTCCCCTTCATAAATAGCGTTAGCACGAAACATCGGAAAAATATAATCCTTGGCAAATTCTTCCCGCATATCCTCTATGTAAATTTCTTTAATACCCATTGCCTCGGCTTTAGCTCTTGCTGGCTCAACTTCTCCTCCTTGACCTATATCTGCAGTAAATGTAACCACTTCACATGAATACACATCTTCTAACCATTTTAAAATTACAGATGTATCCAATCCACCAGAATAAGCCAAAACAACCTTATCAATTCCTGACATAACGTCCTAATTCACTAACTATTAAAAATTTTTTATTATACTTTACTCAGTCACGAATGCGGAATTTATATCGAGTTCGTTTTTGTAGGCAGAAAAACGCTAAAACAGATGGGTGGCTAGCTAAACAATAATTTTAGCGTCATCAGGTTTGTTAGCATGAGCCATTTGGCAAGGAAAAACAGCCTATAGTTGTCTCAGGTTTGGAGATAGCTTAGTTTGTCAAGAAGCCAAACTGGATAAAAAAATTTCAGAGCTGTTGAATGGTTTCTTGAAACCTATTTTTAACAGTAAGTTGATAAAACCTCGTTCAATTGATAATTACCTTAATTTAACTAATTAAAACTGCAGGTAAATTAAGCCTATATCCAACCCGTTTAATTGTCAATATCCAATGAGGATGGTCAGGGTCTTTTTCAATTTTTTTACGTAACAAATGCATATATTGATATAGATCAGATTTATTAGCACGATATGTTGCAGGCCAAAGATGCTCGATAATTTCATCTGTACTAAATACTCTATCAACATTAGTGGCAAGCAAACTAAAGAGTTTGAATTCTTTATCTGTCAAGCATAAATCTTTACCCTTATACGAAACAGCATTACAATTAGTATCTATTTTAAATGGCCCCACATTATAGCTAGTAACTGTAGAGGGGGTAAGGGTAGAATTAGAATCGTCAATACAGTAAGGCGGCATTGGCATAACTGAATCAACAAAACGATACACCCCTGCCTCATTTCTTCTTTGAAGAAACCTTCTCTCTTGGCGTCTTCTATCAGGAAAAGAATGAGGACTATACTTAAATCGAATTCTGAAATAATTATCCAATTGTTCTAATAACAAAGGCCCTTTAAAGAAACAATCTACCCAAGAAGAATTCAGATAGTTTAAATCATCATTTTTATGATGACTAATAGCACAAATTTGAATATGACAATCAGAACTAATTTTCTCTATTATTCTAAGGTTTTCCTGTGATAATTTAGAATCTAGTTTACTCGCATCAATAATTATCAGATCATTATTTTTTATTTCATCTGGCTTCAAAACTTTGTCAAAGGAATATACTTCCAATGATAAAATATTAGCAATACAATAGCCCTCAATCAAACCTCTATTATATATATCATTAGAAATCAATAAGATATGATAGTTAATATGCCTTCTCCTATATATTTACCTGATTACCCACAAGCTTCCGCCACTTTAAAAAGCTAAATGTAATCTTATGAAAAATAATGGTTATTTTTTAACCTGATCAAAGTTAAAATTTAAGTTAAATTTTCATTAATAGATATTTATTATTTTTCAATACCTTACAAAGTCATCTACTGATTCGGCGGAAGCTTGTGGGTAATCAGGTATATTTATAAAAATTAAAGATAATTTAATATTACTTCATATTTTTGTTATAAAAAGGTAATAATACCTTTACCCTAAAAAATCAGTTGACCACTAAATTTTTACACAAAGCGTTGAATATTATGAGCAACTAAGTATGTTACTACTCAGCCACTCGGTGAAGAAATCGGTTGAAAAATTCTGCAGAATCACTCTTAACAAGAGCTATGGCTCATTACAAACGATTGATTAGTACAAAGCATTAGAATCACTAAAGCTTTTCTAATCTTTTTTGCCCAGGTTTTTCACAAATTATATGTTCAACTGATTTTTCTAGGTTTATATAAGTAATTAACCTATAAGGATTTTAACAAGCCCTTCAATTATTTTCAAACAACTCCACTGTATATCCTTGGGCTCGTAGTTTTGAAAATACACCTTCACTTCCAACCAAATGTAGTGCGCCAACCAAGACTAGCTCTACCTCTGGTGTTTTAAGCAGTTCTTCTATTTTTGGTATCCAGGAATTATTCCTTTTAACTAAAAGAAGTTGATACAATTCTGGGAATTCTGATTTCATTGGCATAATACCCAGTTTTTCTAAAGTATTTACATCTCCAGCCCTCCAGGCTATTTTCATATCTGTCATAATGACAGATAATTTTTTCATATCCGTAATTGTACTCAAAACCATTTCATCTTCATGACCTTTAGCTAAATTTTCTATCACCGAAAGTTGTGTCTCAAACGATTCTAATTCCCCTAGTGCCTTACCATCTACCAGCGCTTTCTTATTAAAAAATTCATCAACTCCCGCCTCAGCAAGCTCAAGACGTTGTAATTCAGCCAAAACTAATGTGATCATAATCATGGGTGGTTTATACTGATTTAATACACCTATATTTAAACCAATTGATGATAAATAATCAGTCAAGACTGAATAAGTTTTTGGCCTTAAATCATCTTTAAGCGTTTTATTACCCTTATAAGTTACCCTTGTTATAAATTTTTGTTGATTTTCTTGCTGCGTCATCGCTTGTATATCTGTTTCAAACACTACCATATCAGCCTTTTTATAAGCCATCTCAAACTCTACTGGCAAAGGATAATCCCGATGACTTAGCATATGAATAGTACCGCCTATAAATAATTCAGAATCACCTTTGCTAACTCGCCATAAAGAAGTATCAGCAAAGGTGATAACAGGATTTAGAAGACATAGTAAAATAAGATAACGCACAGACACTCCGAACTTATGAATAATAATATTGAGACTATTTCTTTAACAAATTTAGCTTACACACTGATACCCGTATTTTTGGTATTAGTCATTCTTTTTAAATGGAAACTAAAAACAGCACATGCACTTTATGCAATGAGTCGCATGATACTTCAATTACTTGTTGTTGGTTATTTTTTAAAGGCTATCTTTGCATCAGACTCAGCTAAAGTCACACTATCTATACTTTCGATGATGTTACTATTTTCTGGCTGGATTGCCTTAGGGACTGTTAAACAAAAACGCAGAGATTTTTTTTGTAAAGCAATATTGTCATTAATTATCGCTTGCGGGCTCACTCTTTCTATTGTTATTTTAGGAGTTTTAGAATTAGACCCCTGGTATCAACCTAGATATATCATACCACTAGGCGGGATGATTTTAGCTAATTGCATGAATAGTATTAGTTTAGCTGCAGAGCGTTTTATCTCAGAAATCAATAACCATAACGATAGCATTCAGGCTAGAAATATTGCTTTTAATGCCTCATTAATTCCCACTATAAATACACTTTTTGCCGTTGGTCTAGTTTCCCTGCCCGGTATGATGACAGGGCAAATTTTATCAGGTGTATCCCCTTTTATAGCAGCAAGATACCAGATTATGGTGATGTGTATGTTGTTTGCATCATCTGGACTATCCACTGCATGTTTCCTTACGTTGATAATTAAAAAATATAACAACTAATGATTACAACCTTCACCATGAATGTGTTTATGACTTAACTCATCCTCTGTTGCGGGTCTTATATCCACAACCTCAACATCAAAAGTTAAGGTTTCACCAGCTAAAGGATGATTACCATCAATTGTCACGTCATTCCCATCTACTTTTGTAACAGTTACAACATTAACGCCTTGACTTGCATCTGCATGAAACTGCATACCCTCTTCAACTTTATCCATTCCTTCAAACATTGTCATAGGAACAACTTGAAGCATATCCTCTCTTCTTTCTCCATAGGCATTAGCTGGGGCTATTGTCGTTTTGAATTTATCACCGACCTTTTTTCCTGATAATGCATTTTCTAAACCTGAGATAATTTGCCCTGAGCCATGTAAATAAACCATAGGATCTTCATTTCTTGAACTATCTAATTGCTTCCCATTACTATCCGTCAATATGTAATGAATAGAGACAGCAAGTTTATCTGTAATTTGCATAAAAACCTTTGAAAATTAAATAAAAGCCGTCCATTATACACTTTAAAAAAATTATTTTAGCCTCTGTTTAAAAACTTCATAAATTATAATTCCAGCTGCAACAGATACATTTAGACTTTCTACCTGCCCCACCATAGGTATTTTCACTAAAAAATCGCATTGCTGTTCAGTCAACCACCTCATTCCAGTTCCCTCCGCTCCCATGACTAATGCTAAAGGAATGGTTAAATCCGCTGAAAAAATTGATTCGTCAGTATTTCCTGATGTCCCCATAATCCAGATATTTTGTTCTTTTAACCAACGCAAAATTCTTGCAAGATTTGTCACCTGATAGACAGGCACTGTTTCAGCTGCTCCACTGGCTACTTTACAAACAGTTGCGGTTATTCCTGAAGAATTATCTTTACTGACAATAATCCCATGAACTCCAGCAGCATCAGCTGTTCTTAAACATGCTCCCAGATTATGAGGATCTTGCACTTGATCTAAAACCAAAAACATAGGAACGTCTGTCATTGTTTGTACTTTATGTTTTAATTCATTCTCTGAATGAACGCTTGGAATCTCAACCTCAATAACAATTCCCTGATGGTTTTTCCCATCCGTCATTTTATCTAGACGTTTTCTATCACTTTTTTCTACGACACAACCTAGCTTTTGAATTTGAGCAAGTAAAGCTAACTGCTTCTTATCTCTTCTTTGGTTATCAAACCAGACTTTATAAATCTTATCCGCAGAATAGTCTAAAGCTGCTTGGACAGAATGGATACCGTAAATTTTACTGACATTCATGCCTTATTAGTTGTTCTTTTTGTCGGTTTTTTCGTTTCTCCTGTCCTTCGGTTACTTGATTTTTTCTTACCCGACTCTTTTTTTGTCACTTTAGTTTTAGAAGGTTTCGATTTTTCAGATTTTTTCTTGCCACCTTTTTTTCTATCTACTTTTGTTTTGGCTACCTTTTTTGGTCTATCTTTTTTTCTATCAACTTTTGACTTCGACGGTTTACGCCTGGGTAGATTCATTAAATCAAAGTCAATTTTTTTATCGTCCAAATCCACTCTAGCCACGCGGACTTTAACCTTATCACCTAATCTATAGTTTATGCCAGTTCGTTCCCCTTTTAATTGATGAGTTTTTGCATCAAAATGGAAATAATCTTGTGGTAAATTTGTAATATGAACAAGACCTTCGACAAAAATATTATCTAGTTCTACAAAAAAACCAAACCCTGTCACTGCGGTGATAATACCTTTATATTCTTCACCAATTTTATCCATCATATATTCACATTTAAGCCAGCTAACAACATCTCTCGTTGCCTCATCCGCTCTTCGCTCATTGGCCGAACAATGCTCTCCCAAAACTACCATATCAGGAAGTCCATAAAAAAAACTGGATGCAGGTTTATTATCGATACAATGTTTAATCGCCCGATGCACTAATAAATCAGGATAACGCCTAATCGGTGAAGTAAAATGTGCATAAGCATCTAAAGCCAAACCAAAATGTCCTTTTTTCTCTGGACTATAAACTGCCTGAGACATAGACCGTAACAAAACAGTTTGAATTAAATGCGCATCATCCCTGTCCTTAACTGAAGCAAGTAAGTGCATGTAATCTAATGGTGTCGGTTTATCGCCGCCGCCTAACATTAATCCCAATTCATTTAAAAAGGTTTTCAGCGTCAGTAGTTTTTCTGTTCCCGGCCCTTCATGCACACGTAACAAATGTGGCATCTTTTTACGAATAAGGAAACGAGCCGCTGCGCTATTGGCTGTAATCATAAATTCTTCAATTAACTTATGCGCATCATTCCTTTGAGTTGGAACAATTTTCTCTATTTTTCTATCTTTAGCAAAAACAATTTGAGTTTCCTGTGTATCAAAATCCATAGCGCCACGTATTTCACGCTGCTTACGCATCACTTTATAAAGACTATAAAGCTCGTTAAGATCAGGAACTAGCACAGAATACTTTTTAATCAGTGTTTTATCTTTTTTAACTAAAATTTTGGCAACATTAGTATAGGTTAATCGTGCATGAGAACGCATTACTGCATTAAAAAACCCTGAACGAATAACTTTTCCCTCCTGATTAATAGTCAGCTCACAAGCCATGCACAGTCGATCTACATCTGGATTAATAGAACATAAACCATTCGATAATATTTCCGGTAACATGGGAATTACTTGTTCCGGAAAATAAACTGAGGTACTTCGATTTTTTGCTTCAGCATCAAGGGCAGTATTAACCTGTACATAATGAGAGACATCAGCAATAGCCACTAGTAGTTTCCAACCTTTTGCAGTTTTTTTACAATAAACTGCATCATCAAAATCACGCGCATCTTCACCATCAATAGTGACTAATGGTAAATCGCGAATATCAACACGGTTTTCCTTTGCCGACTCTGGCACTTCCTTAGTTAAAGGTTTGGTTTCTGCAACAACTTCGCTAGGCCATTGAAAAGGCAAATCATGTGAGCGAAGTGCCATTTCTATTTCCATACCAGGCGCCATATGTTTACCCAGTATTTCAACAATTCGCCCTATTGCTGGACGGTAATTACTTGGGTGCTGAATAATTTCTGCAACAACAATTTGTCCTTTCTTTGCCTTGCCAACTTCATCTATTGGTATGGATATGTTTTGCGTTATTTTTTTATTATCAGCGACAACAAAAACAACACTTTTTTCTTTAAATAAGCGCCCCACAACCTGATTTGTATTGCGCTCAAGTATTTCAACCAATGCGCCTTCTCTACGCCCTTTTCTATCTAACCCTGCAACCCTAACTACAACCCTGTCGTTGTGCATAAGAGATTTCATTTCTCTAGGTGATAAAAAAAGATCATCCGAACCATTATCTGGTTTAACAAAACCAAATCCATCAGCATGACCTAAGACTCTTCCGGCAATTAAATCTTTACTATTAACAAGGCAGTATTTTTGCCTACGATTAAATAATAATTGTCCATCACGCTCCATGGCTCGTAAACGTCGCCGCAATGCTTCAAGGTTATCAGCTGTTTCAAGACCAAATTGTTGAGCAATTTGTTGTCGGCGTAGCGGTTTACCTACCTCTTCAATTAATTGAAGAATAAGCTCTCGACTAGGGATCGGATTGTCATATTTTTCAGCTTCGCGCTGAGCATATGGGTCTTTGGTTTGAGTAAAATCGTTTGGTTGATCTGATTGGGGGGGCATTTAAATTTATTTTTTATTTAAAATCTGGTTAATTTATGTTTAAGTTACTCGGCTTTTATAGCATTCTATATGATAAAAATACAACTCTTTTTTTTGCTTGCAAAACAATCTCATGATTCATCTATTGTTGATCCAAAACCCTACACAATATTTCTTTTACCGTTTCAGGCTCAAAGGGTTTATCACAAATTCCAGATATTCCTGCTTGCTGAACATTACTTAATCGTGCTTCATTCTCTTCACTAGTCACCATTAAGATGGGAATATAAGGGTTATTTAATATATTTCTAATCGTTTCTGTTAACTGCTGCCCATCCATTTCAGGCATATTAAAATCTGTCACAATTAAATCAAATGCATCTTCTGATTCCCTGAAAATATCAACGCCTTCTTTTCCATCTGCTGCATGGGTTATTTGTGTAATACCCATACTGTTTAGAACTCGTGAAATATGTTTTCTAGCTGTTAAACTATCATCAACCACAAGCACTCTAACATCCTCAACATCATAATGTTCAAGAGATAGTTCTTCTGGATCTATATAATCAATCGTTGTTCGCAATGCTCTTTTTAAATCTTCATGACTAAAAGGTTTAGGCAAAATGGCGATCACACCCGCTTGACGAATAGGGTCTAATGCAGAAAAACGAACTTCGCTTGAAATTAACATAAAGGGTATTTCACTCTGTTTAGCAGAGCTTTTAATAACTTTCACTAACTCTGTTGCAGTCATATCAGCCAAATACATGCTACTAATAATTAAATCAGGTTGGTATTTTTCCAGTGTCTTTAAAACTTGACCACCTGAAGTTGCGCATTCTATATTTAAAATGCCCTCCTCTGTCAAATGTTTTGTAATAATCTTTAACTGAGTTTTTGAGGGTTCAACAAGTAAAATAGATAATTCGGAGATATTAATTTTATTAAGATAGTTCATACTAAAATTATAGTTATTAATTTATTGATAACAAAAAATCAAATTTCATCTAACACTCGTTTCAATACCTCTTTTACTGTATGAGGATCAAAAGGTTTATCGAAAATTCCTGTGATGCCAGCTTGATGCACATTGTTTAATCGTGCCTGGTTATGCTCACTAGTCACCATTAAAATCGGAATATATGGATTATCCAACTCCCTTCTAATTGTTTCTGTCAGTTCTATACCATCCATTTCAGGCATATTTAAATCTGTAACAATTAAATCAAACCCTCTTTCTGATTGACTAAAAATATCGATACCATCTCGTCCATTTTCTGCTTGAGTGATCTGTATGATACCCATACCATTCAAAACACGCATAATATGTTTTCTAGCCGTTAAACTATCATCAACAACTAATACCCGTATATCTTCAACTTCAAAACTTTCAAGCATCAATTCACTAGGGTCTATATATTCAATTGTTGTTCTTAAGGCACGTTTTAAGTCATCATGATTAAATGGTTTTGGCAGGATGGCAACAACACCCGCTTGACGGATTGGCTCTAAAGCTGAAAGCCTTACTTCACTTGAAATTAACATAAAGGGTGTTTTTTTTGCTTTATCGATTGTTTTTATTTTTCCAATCAAATCAACTGCTGTCATATCAGCCAAATACATACTGCTAATAATTAGATCTGATTGATAAGCTGAAATTGCCCCTAAAGCTTCTTTACCAGAGTTTGCACAGTCTATATTGACTATACCTTCTTCAGTCAAATGGTTCTTAATAACTTTTAACTGCGTTCTTGAAGGCTCAATTAATAAAATTGATAAATCAGATATATGGATGCGAGTATTTTCTGTCATTTATATTTCCAAAATATCAAATAATTAAGGTTTTAACCTCTCTAAAAGGTTAACTAAATTAAGACCTAGCTTTTCTACCGCTTGCTGCTGTTTTTTATCTGCTAACTTACCATTCTCTTCAAAGGCTTTAAATGCCATAGGTATGGCCTGTTGCTCTGGCAAAACTGTCACACCTATATTATTTAAAAGCATTCTTAAAAATACCAACCCTCTTATTCCCCCTAAACCACCAGGAGATGCAGCCATAATAGAAGCAACTTTTCCTCTATAGGCAAGTAAAGGAGGTTCATCATCAGATTCTGCACGAGATGCCCAATCAATCACATTTTTCAATAATGGGCTGAATGCACTATTGTACTCAGGTGATGCTACAAGAAATCCATCATGTTCTACTAAAAGCTTTTTAAATTCGTGGGCTTTTGCAGGCATTCCCTGTTCATCCTCTAAATCCTGATTAAAAAGAGGCATAGGAAAATCGAGTAAATCTATCACAGTCACACTAGCCCCTTGATTTTCTGCAGCTAATGCGGCGATTTTAACCAGCTTTTGATTAACCGATTGTTTCCGGCTACTTCCTGAAAAAGCGAGAATTTTAGTCATTTTCTTTTTCCTGTTGATAAATATTGATAAATCCTTTTCTATTAGGCATTTTAACTTTTGGTAAAGAGCTTGAATCAATCACCTTATCTCGTTTAATAATTCCATTTAAATATAAGAGATAAGCTGTTACCGCATACAATTGATTATTATTTAAAATACCCGGCGCATCAAGGGGCATGGATCGACGAGTAAAGTCAAAAATTGTCGTCGCATAAGGCCAATATGTACCAATGGTTTTATCTGGAGGATTATCGGTTAAGGAATGCATCGCACCCGCCAGTTCATCCGCACTATCACCGGAGCCATCAACACCATGACAAGACAAACAGTATCTTTCATAGACTTTTTTTCCTTTATGAGCAGTTCCCTGCCCACTTGGCAGTCCTTTACCATCAGAAAATATATCTAAATTCCATTGTTTGATCACACCTTTTGAGGCATCTCGCCCTAAATTCGGTTGGTTTTCTACCGCTAATAAATTACAACTCACACAGAAACAAAAGAAAAAAATAAATTCACGCATAGACATGCGAAATTTCGCCTTTATTGCTAATTTTCCAACTCACAATAGCATTGTAGTGGAAATAACCATTTTTACCTCTTTCTGCTATCAATTTTTCTCGCTCAGGCTGCACACAACCCGTTTCATCAATTGCTCGGCTTTTTAGTAACGCCTTCTCCCCCGTCCAATGCCATGGAATCCGAAAACGGGTAAAACTTTTTGAAAGTACTGGTTTTTGCAACTCAGTCTCTCCCCAGTTTTTTCCACCATCAACTGAAACCTCTACTTTTACAATTTTTCCTCGACCACTCCAAGCTAAACCACTAATTTGGTAAAAACCTGTTTTATCTAATTGATGCCCATATGATGGATTGGTAATTAAAGACTTTGCCTCCATTACAAAGGTAAATTGCCTGGCCTTACCCGATGGCAATAATTCAGTATATTTAGATGTCTCATTTCTTGACATGGCTGGTCTATTACTTAAATGTAATCGGCGCAACCATTTTACATTGACAACCCCTTCCCACCCCGGTGCAATCAATCTTAGTGGATATCCATTTTCAGGTCTGATTCGCTCACCATTCTGATAGATAGCCAAAAAACAATCATCCATTATTTTTTCTAAAGGAATGCTCACATTCATTATTGACGCATCTCCTCCTTCAACAATCACCCATTTTCCACGAGGCGTTATATTTGCTTCATTAAGCAAAATTTTTAAAGGTATACCAGTCCATTCACTGCAAGAAACCATACCGTGAAAATAACCCACTGCTGTTTGTATCGGCTCATCCCGCCATCCAGCATTACTATTACCGCCACACTCAATAAAACACTGCCGTGAAACCATAGGGTAACGTAGCAAAGAGTCCATATCAAAAACTAAAGATTTTTTTACCTCACCATGAATGAATAACTGGTGTATTTTTGGGTCAATCTGTGGAACGCCATTATGATGTCGCTCAAAATGTAATCCATTTGGCGTTAGAGTCCCTTCTAAATTTTGCAAAGGTGTCCAGGAAACACCATTTCCCGCAGCGGCTTTATTTGCCATCGTCCAGCGAATAGCTTCTTTTTCAAAAACAGAAGGTTGACCATAATTACTAAATGAATCACCTGGTTTTTCCATCCATGGCTGCCGATATTTTTTTGCTTCCGCAAGCAGTTTATCGGAAGCCATTGCAGCAACAGAAAAAACGAATCCTTTTTTAAGAAAAAACCGACGATCTAATAAGCCACCCTTTGCCACTGATTTCAAATTAACGTTTTTTGTCATTAACTTTAATTACTCAAAATAATCACATTTATTGTACAACCCAGTTAAATAATGCTAATTTTTTTTAATCAACAGAACCTCATAATTCTCTATGGTTTTAGCTTGACTGCTGTACCGTAAGCAAGCATTTCAGAAGCATTTGTCATAATTGCACTCGTTGTAAATCGAATATTCACAACGGCATCTGCATCTCTTTTCTGTGCCTCATCAACCATTCGTTCAATCGCTTTATCACGAGCATCAGCCAACATTTCTGTGTACCCTGCAATTTCACCCCCGATAATACCTTTTAATCCAGCCATAAAATCTCGTCCCACATGTTTTGACTGGACTATATTGCCTGCAACAACGCCAAGGTTTTCACTAATTTCTCTTCCGGGAACATCAGGTGTAGTAGAAAAAATCATTTTTGTATCCATAAGTTTATTTACTATTAGGAAAATTAAAGTACATGAATTATATAAGTTTTGTCTGTATTAATATCAAAAAATATCTTCACTCTCTTTGACGAACGCCTCAATAGTCTAATTTTTAACTTATAGCCATTATTTCAGTCCTATTTTTAGTTAAAGCTATCTTTTTAGTAATAAATATACAAAGGCAACTAGAAGCAGATAGCCCACTCATCTTAATTATCTACTTTATTGTTTCAATAATGATATCTATCACCAATGTTATAAATAAACTTTAAGTTTATATTTTATAAACTACAACCAAACAAACAATTCTTTCAAATGGTATATAATTTAGCTGGAGATAGTACTAGCCGCTTGGTCTTCTAGACAAAAAGATATTAGATTTAATATCAATTACTTAATCATAGTATCCTATTCGTTTAGAAGCTTCTAGGCGGCTTTTTTTATAGTCATTTCTTCTAGATGTCAATTGTAACAAGTAAATTTTTGATTACTTTAATGAGTAAAATCTTAAATAACAAAGACGCGTTAAAAAACTAAACACCTTTTCCTAGAAAAATATTTTTTTAAGCTAGATATAAAAAATAACTTGTAGTATCATAGCAAATCTTTAGGAGAGGTGGCTGAGCGGCCGAAGGCGGCGGTCTTGAAAACCGTTGAGGGTTTGTAGCCCTCCCAGGGTTCGAATCCCTGCCTCTCCGCCATATTTATTTTATTCGTATCCTTTCTTAGCAACCCTACATATCTATACTTTAAGAACTCCTCAGTATTCAATTGATAAAATAATCTAATTCAATTAGTTGAGAGATCCACTGTGCTTATTTGTCAACCAGTATTTTCCAATTAACAAATGAGTCTGAAAGCCCCTTATATTCCAATTTTAAAAATCAGGCTTTTTTCTGTTCATTTATTTGTTTAAAAAGTTGCTTTTTAGCAAGGTTCATTTGATCAGTAAAT
>JAKIVF010000096.1 GCA_021647145.1 Methylococcaceae bacterium
TGGAGCTGGATCTGGAGCTGGAGCTGGATCTGGAGCTGGAGCTGGATCTGGATCTGGATCTGGAGCTGGGTTTGGATCTGGATCTGGAATATCATTACCATCTGTATTAGATGTTTTAATAACTAAATAATCAAGTTGGCTGTCATCTTCTGTACCATTTGTATAAAAACGTATCTTAATTTTATTTTTTTTGCTAATGAAACGTTTAGGGTTTTCTCCTACTGATTTTACAATTGATTTCCATTTCCATGATTTGGCACCTGTATTGTCAGTAATATAGTTCCATTTTTTTGCATGATAATCATATATTTTAAATATCCACCTTTGCCACTGCTTTTCTTCGCCTCGATAATTTACATGTAACACCATTTTAGATAATTTATTAATATTGGTCGGAGCATCGAATGTAAAATAGCCTTTATATCCACGGCTATCAATCATAAAATCAATATAATTATTCCAATTATCATCATTTTTAGTTTGATCTTTTATTGATAAAACGTCTAAAGAAAGCGAAGATGATGAACCTTTTGCATTTTTTAGCTTATAAGGGGTTAGTGTATTTGCATGGCTTGAACTTATGAAGAATGCGCCCAAATATAAAAAAATTAGACTCATATAGCGTAATAAATAAAAGCTGTTTTTTATAAAATAAAATAGTTTGTTTGAGAAGATTTTAATCATTTTAGTTTTTTTTTGTTCCTTTTTATCTAGTGAGTCGTTGATTCCTAAGCTAAATAATTAGCTTATTTTTAGTCTACTTTGAGTATAGCTAATAAACTAAAATTTATTTTTAGCATATTTTATGCCAACTATTTGTTGAGTCTAGTATTCGCAATGTGAATGAATGAGTGAATATAGATAAACGATTAAAGGACAAGGATGGCTATATAGATTACTTAAGTGTTGGATGGTAAACGCGTCTCTTTTGGGCGACATTGATAAAACAATGAAATTAGCTAACAAATTTTTTTCTAAAATATTGAATTTAATTTTTCTTAATTATTAATATATAAGATATTGATATTTATATAAAAAAATAGATATTTTTCTTCCTGTTAAGTGTTTTTTTTGACACAAAAATGATTTTTCAATTGCAATTTAAAATAGCCTTGTTATAACCTGTACACAGACTGAATATGTTAAAAAGGCTTGTTATTATATTTCTTGAATTTCAATATTATTTTATAAAGTCTCAATTTAGCAACAAATTTCCCTGAAAAAAGTGTTTCTTCTAATTTTAAGTCACTATCCAATTGAATATAAGCTTTGAGTGTTTTTTTTCGGTTATTCTTTGTCATTGGATGATAAATATACAAGATCGATATAGTTAGATAGTACCTGACTGAAAAATCCGAAAAGAGAATATAGCAAAATAAAAACAGCTTATGATGAGCGTTATTTTTTCCGTGATTCTTTACTCTTTAATGCAAGCCCCTTTTCGACCAGCTAATCGAATGTAAAAAACCAACTTTTGGGCATAATTCTCCTGTCAGGCTACTTCTTATAAGCTTGATTCCTTGTCTTAAGCCGCTTTATTTTTGTTCTTCGAATATTTTTCTTTCTCTATCCTGCACAAAACAGCAATTTTTTTGAATATATCGAGATAGTACGGATAAAGCCAAAGAGTGTTCAAATCCATCATACCTTATGACCGGGGTTTTTATTCAATCCATGCGCTTGAAATGCAATAATGGCGCACTCAATAGCCGAGTGTTTCTTTTTTTCTTGTACAAATTCCTTGTCATATTCATGCTCTTTGTCCGCACGGGATAACCTCCTTTTCTTTGGTAACACGCCTTGCTCATATTTATCTTTCTGTTGTTATTGGTTTTCAGGACTTAGAAAAAATAATGAGCCCCTCTATTTTAAAAAGAAATAGGTTTCTTGAATTCCCACTTAACAATTAATATCGGCCTCTTGCATGCTTAATAACACCTCTTCCAGAATACCGGTATACCTTGGCAATCGCTCGTGATTGAATAAGGTACCGAAAAACAAAGGAACATGATATGAAGACAAAAACAGTAGGATGTATCAGTGAAAAAAAACAAGCTGATTTGTATCAAAAAATAGTAGATTTTCCTCTTGATAATACAGAAGCAAAAGTTCCATTTTCTGTTCGATTAGCAATTGATAATGATTGGAGTCTGGATTATACACATCAAGTGGTCATGGAATATAAGCGATTTTTATTCTTAATGGTAGTTGCAGGGCATAAATGTGCTCCCTCTGACCAAGTTGATCAGGTTTGGCATCAACATATGCTGTATTCGCATTCATATTGGGAAGAGTTTTGTACTAAAACTATACATAAACAATTACATCACTGGCCTGCTGAGGGGGATACTGAGTTTTATGACTGGTATGGAATGACGATTAATAGTTATATCCAGTTTTTTGGGCGTCGTCCGCCTGAAAATATTTGGATTGATTCTGTCGTTCGTTTAAAGAGTAAAACTCATTTTATTCGAATAGACCGAGAAGAAAACTGGATTATACCGAAGTCGAATTTAATCAAGAATGTCAAAAACTCATTTGAACAAATAGGTTTCGCTTATCGTTTTAAATACAGACTATTAATTTCAGATTACTTCAAGAAAACACGGCTTAAGCTTATGAGCAAAGCGAGTTAGGGCGTTATATTTTAATTAATACACAGGAGAATAAATCATGTTTAAATTTCTAATTTTTATCTTTATTTTTTTTGTTGTTATAAAAATACTTTTTGGAAAAAGAACTAATAGAAAAGGATCAGGGGGTAGCGGGGATAGTTGGGGAGATGGAGGCTGTTCTGGTGGCGATAGCGGTGGTGGAGGCTGTGGCGGCGGTGGTTGTGGGGGAGGAGGTGATTAGGATGGAAAAATTATTTCTCTCTTTTATTCAGATATTCACTATTACAATAGCAGTCTGGAGTTTTTCAGTACAAGCTGAGAGCTCCACCTATTGGCTGAATGAAAGAGAATATACAGTGACCGTTTCAGATAATAACAAACCAATTTTATCCGTTGGGATTGAGTATCAAGGCAAAGCTCCAAAGGGTAATGAATTAATCAAGCATAACTGGAAGGCCGTTGATACAGATTTTTATCGTGAGACTTTTAAAAACCTGAGTGGGTCTAGTATTGGCATTAAAGAAGTCAAATACTTTCTTGATCATGGTCAGTTACATACGCCAAGGATTAAGGGGGGAAAAAAGATTAAGATGACATACGGAACCACTTTGATTAAGGCAAATGAATTATTGTTTCGAAATAATGCTTGGGTTTGGGCTAAAAGGGAGAATATTTTACACAGGATGTTTGTATTTACATACGATAATCAGGAAATAGAAGTTGATATTCCTCTTGTTTATTTCTAGTCCGGGGTGGAAAAGCGGCAGCGCCTTCCACCAATCTACTTCTGTAGTAGGTATTAATAGGTAAATTATAATTCTTTTCTCAACTTATTTTTAGGGTAATAGCTTTAAAAAGTTTAAGAATTACCTGATTACCCACAAGCTTGTGGGTAATCAGGAAGAATTATAAAAAACTAATTCTATTATCATTAATTACAGCTATACTTATAAGGTATTAATTTTAAAACATTATTTACCTGATAACATATGAGAAAAATATTTTTTACCATTATCTTGTGTTCTTGTTTAGTCATGCCTGCTCCCGCTTCAGCAGAATTTAGAAAAGATTTGGCGTTACACGCTGGAATATCTTTAGTTGTTAGTACCGCGTCATATCATTTTTATCGTCAAACCCTTGAATTAACACCCACTCAATCAAGAATTGCTGCATTTTTTACAACACTTGCTGTCGGTGCTATTAAAGAAGCGACCGATGATAGGTTTAGTGGTTCTGATATGGCGGCTAATGCAGGGGGGGCTGCTTTAGGAGTGGCTATTGCTTTTGATTTTTAACAAATACCCCGGAGTTTTTTTAAAGGCCTCTATTCGTCTTTTTAATTAAAGATGCTTGAAATTTAAAGATGTTAGTCATACAGCTTTTAAAGCTTTACCTGATTACCCATAAGTCTCAGCCACTTTAAAAGCACCCTACTAAACACTCTGTCATTCCTGCATTCTCTTAGCAGGAATCTAACAAACAATAATAGATTCCCGATAAAAGACTTCGGGAATGGCGAGGTCTATAGAGAGCTGCAAAGACTCTATTCTCATTTGGCTGAGGCTCATGGGTAATCAGGAAGCTTTATTTATTTCCAGTTGCCTTAAATCATAAAAACTCAGGGCTTAACTTTTTTAGAGAATTTAATTTTTTTATAGATTACTTTGAAAAGTAGTTCCTGTATAAGCTATTGAGTTCTTTGGTTCTACGTTATTTTAAATTGAGTGATTAAATTGGAGAGTGTTCCTGCTAAAGCTTCCAATTTCTGGCTAGCATAGTGGTTTTTTTCAGCGTACTGCGATGTAGTATCAGTTAATTGATTAATTGACTCGATAGTTTGATTCATCTCCTGGGCTGACAGGGACTGTTGTTGAGTTATCTCGGTTATTTCAGAATTTATTTGGCTTACTTCGTTAATACTTATATTGATGGTATTAATCGTATCGACTGTATGATTTGCTGATTTAACTACTTCGGATGTTTGGATTTGATTGGCATTCATTACTTTTACGACTGCGGCTGAACCTATCTGTAAACTTTCAATCATTTCTTGTATTTCTGCTGTTGATTCTTGAGTCCGGCTAGCGAGAGTTCTAACTTCATCAGCAACTACTGCGAATCCACGGCCTTGTTCTCCAGCTCTTGCTGCTTCAATAGCAGCATTAAGAGCCAATAAATTTGTTTGTTCAGCAATACTTTTAATCACATCTATTACGCCACCAATAGAATCAGTATCTTGCTCTAGTTTATGGATCATATCCGAGGCTGAAGAAACATCATATTCTAATTTGTTAATTGTTGAGATCGTTTGGTCAACAACAGCCAGTGCATTATTAGATTTTTCAGTTGTTAAAACGACTGCATTACTCCCTCTAGTGCTGTTTTCTGCAATAGTTTGAACTGTTCTATCTAAAGCTTGCATCACTTGACTAATATTACTAACTTCTAATTGTTGCTGTTTAACATTGTGAGATGTATTTTCAGCAGTTTGAGTTAGAGTAGTTGAAGAGTCAGAAAGTTGAGTAATTGCTTGCTGAACCTCAAGTAAGGCGGACTGAAATTTTTCAAGCATACGATCAAAGGCGTGGGAAACATCTGACAACTCATCATTCGAAGTGAGTTCAATTCGTTTTGTAAAATCTGAATTTTCTCAATATAATCAATATTTTCTTTCATCTGCTGTAAAGGCATTAATATGCTTTTGGCAAAGAGTAAAGTAAATGTAGTCATTATTATGACAGAAAGTAGCATAGTAATCGCTGTATAAAGTTGAGTTTGTGATATGGTATTTTCTGTTTGTAGCGTTATTTGTTTTTTTAATTGCTTTTCTAATTTGATCAGCTCTTTAAAACTTTTTCTGGCTTTGTTGGCAATAGGTGATGCAGTGGTTTTATAATCTTTCCAGGCATTGTTTCTTATCTCTTGAGAGAGGTCGGTTTTATTCAAATTATCCATACGCCTTAGACCATCATTAAGGAACGCCATTGTATCCATTTCAGATTGTTCAATTGACTTCATTAATGAATTTTGTTGCAGTAAATCAAGTGGTGAAATAGAGTTTTTTAGGTGGCTGAAACTGGTTTTTATGTCTTCAATACGTTGTAATAATTTTTTATAATTCTTGTCAAAATTATCACCCAGCATAATGCTGCGCGTTAATCGAGAGCAATAGTTCATATCTCTGCTAATTTGTAAAGAATTTACTTCCCCCATCACAGCAGCTTGCTGGTATGTTTTAAAAACCTGATTAATAGTAGATAATCTATTATATTGCCACAAACCAATAAACATACTTGATAAGGAAATGAGTGATATTAAAATAAAAAGACGTTTCTTGATGGAAATATTTTTCAACATGTTTTTTTTGTTTAACAAGTACCTGATTACCCACAAGCTTCCGCCGAATCAGCAGATGACTTGTAAGGTATTGAAAAATAATAAATATCTATTAATGAAAATTTAACTTAAACTTTTAACTTTGATCAGGTTAAAAAATAACCATTATTTTTCATAAGATTACATTTAGCTTTTTAAAGTGGCGGAAGCTTGTGGGTAATCAGGAACAAGTATGTTTTAGGGGCGTTTAAATGAGTATAGTAGAAATAATTAAACTAGCTTATTATTAAATAGTAATGTTTAGGTGTGCAAAAAAAATTAAGAATAATCAGTTTTACCTAATAGTTTTAGGTGTGTATTCACCAAAAACAGTTATCTTCTTAATTAATAGGTATAATCTGCTTTCACGTATGTTTCACTAGTATTAAATGACTCTCGCAAAACAACAAAAACATCAGTTACCTTATTTTGAAGATAGCCGACGATTATTTTCTCCCTTAGCCGATAAAAAATGGTCGATCTTTCTTGATAGTGGCTTCCCTTATAGCGATCAGGGGAGGTATGATATTATTGCCGCAGATCCATCAGTCACACTGGTTACAACGGGAAAAGATACCAAAATTACTCAGCAAAATGAAACTAGATTTTCATCTGAAAACCCCTTTGACTTAGTAAAAAAACATCTAAAATTTGGTTGTTCTGCATTTAAAGATATCCCCTTTAATGGTGGGGCGATGGGATATTTTTCTTATGATTTGGCGAGGCGTTTAGAAAAATTACCTGTTATTGCAAAAGATGCAGAAAATATTGCTGAAATGGTTGTTGGGATTTATCGCTGGGCTGTTGTTGTTGATCATGTTAAAAAAGAAAGCTGGTTAATTGGTAATGATAGCCATAATTATGATTGGAGGGAGTTGGTTGAGCAATTTAGTCGTTTACCAGTTGAGTCATCCACAGATTCTTTTACTGTATTAGCCTCCCCCAAGTCTAATATGAAAAAAGCAAGATATCGACAGGCTTTTGACAAAATCAAAGCCTATCTAAGAGAAGGGGATTGTTATCAGATTAATTTGGCACAACGCTTTTGTAGCCCTTGTTCTGGTAATTCATGGTCGGCTTATCAAGTATTAAGAGAAATTAACCCTGCACCTTTTAGTGCCTATTTAAACCTTCCGGATGTTCATATTTTAAGTTCTTCTCCAGAACGATTTCTTAAATTAACCAATGGCGAGGTTGAAACTAAGCCGATTAAGGGGACTCGCCCTAGATTTAAAGATCAGCTAGAGGATAAACAACAAATAGCTGATTTAATGTCCAGTAAAAAAGATCAGGCGGAAAACGTGATGATTGTTGATTTACTAAGAAATGATATAAGCAAAAATTGCAAAGACGGTTCGGTAAAAGTCCCAAAGTTATTTGATATTGAAAGTTTTGCTACGGTTCATCATTTGGTGAGTACAGTGACGGGTCTTTTAGCTGACGGACAGCATGCTTTAGATTTATTGAGAAATTGTTTTCCTGGTGGATCAATTACAGGCGCACCTAAAATAAGGGCGATGGAAATTATTGAGGAATTGGAACCTAATCGACGAGGTGTTTATTGTGGTGCAATTGGGTATATTGGTTTTGATGGCAATATGGATACCAATATAGCGATTCGAACCCTTGTTCATTCTGATAATACTATTCGCTTTTGGGCTGGCGGTGGCATTGTTTATGATTCAGTGATGGAGGATGAATATCAAGAAAGTTACGATAAGGCAGCCGCATTATTGGATTTATTAGAACGATTTAAACGTGATAAAGGTTATTAAGCTAGGGGGAAGTTTACTGAGTGACCCTAACGCTTTAACTCAATGCTTAAGTGTTATAGAAAATGCTAAAGAGAAAATTGTGATTGTTCCTGGTGGAGGGGTGTTTGCTGATCAAGTTAGAGTTGCTCAACAACAATGGAAGTTTAATGAAGTAGTTGCTCATGAGATGGCAATTTTGGCGATGAAACAAATGGCATTATTGTTTAACAGTATTAAGCCAAGCTTTGTATTAGCAGAGACATTACCTTCTATTGATCAAGAATTAACAAGACAGTTGGTTGTTATTTGGTCGCCAGATGTTAAAGTATTGGCTGCATCAAAAATTGAAGAAAGTTGGGATGTTACTTCTGACAGTCTTTCTGCCTGGCTGGCAGGACAATTAAATGCTTCAGAACTAATTGTGGTAAAGTCTTCTGAAATCCTGCAGACTTTGACTGTGCAACAAATGCAAGACCAAGGGTTGGTAGATAAGGCTTTTTCTCGTTTTATTAAAAACACTGACTTTAATATTATCTTAATCAATAAATACCAGTTGAATGAATACCTCTTTACTTAATCAATTGACTACTTTTTTTCAAAAAATACGAGACAGTCTTTATTACCTAAGCCGCGAGTCATTTCTTGGTCATCATAAACGTGATCTGGTTGTTATCCATGTTGATCAGACGTGTAATAGACTTAAAAGTACAAAAGATCAGTTTGAAGATGCGTTGGAACAATTCAAAAATATTGTAAATGTGGAAGAAAGCTCACTTGAGCAGCGTTATAAATTATTGATAAAACAATATCAATTTTGTAAAGCAAAATCGGACAATGTCAGTAGTGGAATCAATATTATAGAAGAGGTGACAGAATCCTTGTTTAATGAGTGGGAGGAAGAGTTAAATCAATATAGTAGTCGTGCTCTGCGTTCTAAAAGTCGGCAGCAATTAAAGGTATCCAGGCAGCAATATTCCCGATTGATTAAAGCCATGCGAAAAGCAGAAAGCCGGATTCATCCTGTTTTATCTGCTTTTAAAGATCAAGTGCTTTTTTTAAAGCATAACTTAAATGCTCAAGCTATTGCGGCTTTACAACATGAATTTGTTGAAATAAGTATTGATATATCGCAGTTAATTGAGGTGATGGAAAGAACTATTAATGAAGCGAGTCAATTTGTTTCAACTTTAGTGGATCAAAAAGCTTTACCTTCAGTGTAAGCATTACTATGCGAATACAATCTCTTCCTACTCAGTTAGTTAATCAAATCGCTGCGGGTGAAGTGGTCGAAAGACCTTCTTCTGTAGTTAAAGAATTAGTTGAAAATTGTTTTGACGCTGGAGCAACACAAATTACTATTGATATAGAGCAAGGTGGAATTCGGATTATCAAAATTCGTGATAATGGCTGCGGTATTTATAAAGAAGATTTACCCCTAGCTTTATCTCGCCATGCTACCAGTAAAATAGCAAGTTTGCAGGATTTGGAGCATGTTTCCAGCATGGGGTTTCGTGGAGAGGCTTTGCCAAGTATTAGCTCTGTTGCAAAGTTAACATTAATTTCCCGAACCAGTAATGAAGAGTGCGCATGGAAAGTCAGTGCTGATGGGTCGGAAACAGATTTTGATCCTCAACCTGATCCACACCCTGCGGGAACAACGATAGATGTAAGGGATTTATTTTACAACACACCAGCAAGGCGTAAGTTTTTAAAAACCGAAAAAACAGAATTTTCTCATATTGAAAATTTGATTAAGAAAATGGCATTAAGCCGTTTTGATATTGGGTTTACGCTTAATCATAATTTACGAGAGGTTATCAATCTAAAACCTGTAGCATCCGACAATGATAAAGAAAAAAGAATTGCCAGTATTTTTGGTTCTGCTTTTATAGAAAATTCAATAAAAATTGATTTTGAAGCTTCTGGATTGCAGTTGTTGGGATGGGTAGGATTACCCACATTTTCTCGAAGTCAGCAGGATATGCAGTTTTTTTATGTTAATGGTCGCTTGATTAAAGACAGGCTAGTGACTCATGCGGTAAAACAGGCGTACCAAGATGTTTTGTTTCATGGTCGGCATCCGGTTTATGTTTTGTATTTAACTTTAGACCCAGCCTTAGTTGATGTTAACGCACACCCAGCAAAACTGGAAGTGAGGTTTAGAGAAGGGCGATTAGTCCATGATTTTTTATATAGAGCATTGCACCGTTCTTTGGCAGATATAAGGCCAGGTGATCAGGATGCCAATAGTACAAAAATTGAAGAGTTTACGCCCATTCAACCGAACAGGGAAGAGCTTTCAAGTCCACTAAAAAACAGGTCATATGGTTCGAAAGCTTTTCCTTTAGTTCAATCATCATTGCCGATGCATGTGGCTGAAGAAATACAAGCCTATGCTTCTTTGTATCCTAAGCAGGAAAATAATTCTGAAAAAGATTTGAACCAATCTATTGAAAGTGCTGATCAACAAGAGCACCCTTTAGGATATGCAATAGCTCACTTACATAGTATTTTTATTTTATCAGAAACCAAAAAAGGAATTGTTTTAGTTGATGCACATGCGGCTCATGAACGAGTGAGTTATGAACGATTAAAAGAACAATATCATGCAGGAAACATTCCTAATCAACCTTTATTGTTACCACTTAAAATACAGGTCAGTAGCGCTGAGGCAGATTTAACAGAGCAAGAGCAAGATTATTTTACAGGGTTAGGGTTTGAGATAAACCGGTCTGGACCAGAAACGATAGTATTGCGAGCAACACCAGCCTTGTTAGGTCGAGAAAACATGGATGTATTAATAAAAGATATTCTAGCTGATTTAGTGACACATGGCATGAGCCAGCGTGCATTGGAAAAATCTAATGAAGTCTTAGGAACTATGGCTTGCCATGGTGCAGTTAGAGCAAAGCGTAAATTAACAATTGATGAAATGAATGCGTTGTTGAGGGATATGGAAAAAACCGAAAGAATAGGGCAGTGTAATCATGGAAGGCCCACTTGGATTGAACTGAGTACCTCAGATTTAGATAAATTCTTTTTGCGTGGGCAATGAAGGTGAGTAAGGGGTCCTTACCCCCTGTAATTTTCCTTATGGGACCAACAGCATCGGGGAAAACAGAATTAGCTGTTCAGATAGCACAAAAACTGGATGCAGAAATTATCAGTGTTGATTCTGCTCTAGTTTATAAAGGTCTGGATATTGGGACTGCTAAGCCAACAATGGAAGAACGAAAAGGTATTCCTCATCATCTCATAGATATTCTTGATCCTGTTGAAGTTTATTCTACCGGGCGTTTTAGAAGGTCAGCGTTACAATTAATGGATGAAATTTCAAAGCGTGGAAAAATACCTATCTTGACAGGAGGTACTATGTTGTATTTTAATACATTATTCAATGGATTGGCTTCATTGCCTGATGCAAGCCCAACCATTCGTAAGAAACTGGAAGATGATTTGGCAGAGTTGGGTAAAGAAGCCCTGCATTTAAGGCTTGAACAAATAGACCCTGAATCAGCAAAAAGAATTCACCCGAATGACCCACAAAGAATTCAACGTGCTCTTGAGGTCTATGAATTGAGTGGAAAGCCTATGAGTCAGTTTTTTCGAGAAGCACAAGGTGACAAAATTCCATTTAATCAAATTAAACTAATTGTTGCGCCAGAAGATAGAAAATTATTGCATGAAAAGATAGCTCGAAGATTTCGATTAATGGTAAATTCAGGACTCATAGACGAAGTAAGAGTTTTATATCAACGTGGAGACTTAACGGAACAATTGCCTGCTATTAGAGCTGTTGGGTATCGCCAGACTTGGAATTATCTTCAAGGAAAATGTGATCTGGAAACAATGATAGAAAAAGGAATTATAGCAACCAGGCAGTTGGCAAAAAGACAATTTACTTGGCTTCGACGAGAAAAAGACGCCTTAAGATTCATATCTTTTGAACCAGGCCTAGTTAATAATGTGATAAAAAGCATTGAGTTAAAGCTCTAGTAAATTATTTTTATTATTGTCTGGAACTTGAATTTTAAAGTATTGTCACTATATCTGAATTGAATTTATTGTGATTTAATTTCATATTTTTGAAGTTAAATTAATTATTATGATATGTGGTTTGGGAATAATAATAAAGGAGAAAGAGGATGTCAAAAAGTCAAAATTTACAGGATAATTTTCTAAATACATTAAGAAAAGAGCATACGCCGGTCTCTATTTTTTTAGTCAATGGAATTAAACTTCAAGGCAGAGTAGATTCATTTGATCAATATGTGATTATGTTAAAAAACACGGTGAGTCAAATGGTCTATAAGCATGCGATTTCGACTATAGTTCCAGGTAAACCAGTTAAGTTACCAAGAGATGGTGATTCTGTAGAAGAAAAAATAGAGTAAGTTTTAGATGAAAAAAAACTATACAGGAGCCGTATTTGTTTGATCGCCCTCAATCGGGTGAGCGAGCAATACTTGTTCATCTAACGCTTCAAGTAGGTCAAGAAGATCTACATGAATTAAAAGAATTAGCTAAGTCTGCTGGTGCAATCTCTGTTCATGTCGTGACAGGCAGTCGGCAACGTCCAGATCCGAAGTACTTTGTAGGTAAAGGAAAGCTGGAGGAAATAAAGTCCGAAATTACTTTTCATGAGGCTGATATTGTTTTATTTAACCATCCGTTAACGCCAAGCCAGGAAAGAAATTTAGAGCAAGCACTTGAAGTGCGAGTCATTGATAGGAATGGACTTATTCTTGATATTTTTGCATTAAGAGCTCAAACCTTTGAAGGAAAATTACAAGTTGAGCTTGCCCAATTAAGACACTTATCTACTCGACTAATCAGAGGGTGGACTCACCTCGAACGCCAGAAGGGTGGAATTGGTATGCGCGGCCCTGGTGAAACTCAGCTTGAAACAGATAGACGTTTATTAAGCAACCGAATTAAGCTAATCCAACGACGATTAGAGAAAGTTGCAAAACAGCGAGGTCAAGGACGAAGTAAAAGGAAAAAATCTGAAATTCCTTCTGTTTCACTGGTGGGATATACCAATGCGGGGAAATCAACTTTATTTAATTCGCTGACAGGTGCTGATATTTATGTTGCAGACCAACTTTTTGCAACATTGGATCCTACGTTGCGAAACTGTTTTTTAGAAAATGGGACTGAAGTTGTACTTGCCGATACAGTTGGGTTTATTCGTCATTTGCCTCATGAATTAGTTGCTGCATTTAAATCTACCTTACAAGAAGCGAGCGAAGCAGATTTGTTATTACATGTTGTCGATGCTAATGCTGAAGACAGAGACGAAACTATGTTTCAAGTTAATCAGGTTTTAGAGGATATTGATGCGCATGAGATTCAACAATTGGTCGTTTTTAATAAAATCGATCTATTAGATAACATTGAACCTCATATTGACTATGACGATACTGGAAAGCCTGTAAGAGTCTGGGTTTCTTCTTTAACAGGTGTCGGAATAACCTTGTTGCTACAAGCATTAGCTAAGGTGTTTTCAAGTACAAAAGTAAAAAGAAAGTGTTTTTTACTACCCAGTCAGGGAGGAGTTAGAGCTAATCTTTTTAGTTATGCGAAAATAATTGATGAAAAGGTTACTGATGTAGGTGGCTGGGACTTATTAATAGAAATAGATAAAAAGCATTTGGGCTTACTTAAAACAGTTAGGATGGAAGAGATAATCTAAATACTCGGTCAATTTTTAACATTTTACTTCTTGTCTTTATTTATCTCTTCTGCGTTACATAAACAGTTACGTAGCCAGCTATACTCTGTTCATACGCCTTAGAATATGATAAAAATCCTACGTAAAATTGTTAAAATGTTTATGATCAAGTACTAAATTTAAGAATAACAATTCTCCTGAAGCAATTATTTTTATCAACTATATGGAGGTAGCCTAAAGAAAATAATTAGGGGTAAAGCTTAATTTTATTTATCAGAAAATATTAATTTGCGATAGAATGATCAAGTTTGGCTAATTAGCCTGTTTTGAACTACTTATGAAACTTAGAGTAGTTATTTAAATCCAATTGGAGCAGTGTAGATGTCCTGGAATGAGCCCGGTGGCGGTAAAAAAGACCCTTGGAGTGGTCGTAAAGATGAGAATGGTCCCCCTGATTTAGACGAAGTACTTCGTTCATTTCAAGAAAAAATAGGAGGTATCTTTGGTGGTAGCTCCGGGGGCGGAA
>JAKIVF010000097.1 GCA_021647145.1 Methylococcaceae bacterium
CTTTAATATTCATAATGGCTTTCATTGCGTCATCATGAACAGATTCGCTGGTTTTGTCAGCTTAGACTCATTCTGTATTGGAATACGGGGGCGTTTTCAGACTCATTTCATATTGGAGAAGGCTTAAGGTATAAATTTATCTAATAACATTGTATCATAACCGGTTAGTTGTTAAATTTGGTTGGGGTAGGTAATATTTCTGCTTAATTTGGCATAAGTTTTAAATTGTAAGTGCCCATATAAATGGTTAAATTGATTTTTCTTGGCTACTTATACAAAGGCTGGAACGTATTTGTTGCTGTTCCAAGCGTAATGTTTTTTTTGAGGTAAAATAAGAGTGGAACTCAGTGGTGGTGAAATAGTAGTCCAGAGCCTTATAGACGAAGGTGTAGAATTTCTTTTTGGGTATCCGGGTGGGGCGGTCTTGCATTTATATGATGCAATCTACCATCAAGATATATTCAAACATATTTTAGTTAGGCATGAACAAGGTGCTGTCCATGCTGCGGATGCTTATGCTCGTTCTACAGGTAAACCCGGTGTCGTGTTAGTCACATCTGGCCCAGGTGCAACTAATGCTGTAACTGGTATTGCTACAGCGCATCTAGACTCTATTCCTATGGTTGTTATTTCGGGGCAAGTAGGTACTCCTGTTATCGGTAGTGATGCTTTTCAAGAAGTTGATATGGTTGGAATTACGCGACCCTGTGTTAAACATAACTTCTTAGTCAAGAATATCGAAGATCTAGCCGAAACTATGAAAAAGGCTTTTTATGTAGCAACAACGGGACGACCTGGGCCAGTTGTAGTAGATATTCCCAAAGATATTACTGATCCTGCGATTAAAATTCCTTATGATTACCCTAAGAAAATTTCAATGAGGTCATACAGTCCCGTTGTTAAAGGGCATTCGGGGCAAATAAAAAAAGGGGTGGATCTTTTTTTAAAAGCTAAACGACCCATGATATACGCGGGTGGTGGCGTGGTATTAGGGGAGGGGAGTGCTGAATTAATTGAATTTGCAAAATTATTAGGTTATCCAGTGACTAATACCTTGATGGGTTTAGGTGGGTATCCTGCGACAGATAAACAGTTTGTCGGTATGCTGGGGATGCATGGCACTTATGAGGCAAATATGGCGATGCATGAAAGTGATGTTATTATGGCCATTGGTGTGCGATTTGATGATCGAGTGACAGGTAAGCTTTCTGAATTTTGTCCACACGCAAAATTTGTACATATTGATATTGATCCTTCTTCGATTTCTAAAACAGTTAAAGCTGATGTGCCAATTGTTGGTCAAGTAACCTCTGTTTTAACAGAAATGATCACTTTAATTAAAGCAAGTAATATCAAAATTGATGACAAGGCCATAGAGGCTTGGTGGAACCAGATCAACAATTGGCGTGAATTAAAGTGTCTGGAATATGACAGAAACAGCGATATTATTAAGCCCCAATATGTAGTTGAACAATTATATGAAGTGACTAAAGGAGATGCTTTTATTACCTCTGATGTGGGGCAACATCAAATGTTTGCTGCTCAGTTTTATCATTTTGATAAGCCTCGTCGCTGGATAAATTCTGGAGGATTAGGCACGATGGGTTTCGGTTTGCCAGCAGCTTTAGGCGTAAAACTAGCTCATCCTGAAGCTGATGTGGCTTGTGTAACAGGCGAAGCAAGTATTCAAATGTGTATACAGGAATTAGCAACAGCAACACAGTATAGAACGCCTGTTAAAGTCATTAATTTAAATAATAGATATATGGGAATGGTTCGACAGTGGCAAGAGTTTTCTTACCAAAGCCGTTATTCTGAATCTTATATGGACACGATTCCTGATTTTGTTAAATTGGCAGAGGCATATGGACATGTTGGGATGAAAATCGAAAAGCCTGAAGATGTCAGACCCGCATTAGAAGAGGCTTTTGCAATGAAGGACAAGCTGGTTTTTATGGATTTTATAACGGATAGAACTGAGAATGTTTTTCCAATGATTGAAGCCGGCAAGTCACATCATGACATGAAATTAAGAGTGGCTCCAGGCACACCTATTAATAGGGAGCTGGCATAATGAGGCACATTATTTCTATTCTTATTGAAAATGAAGCCGGTGCGCTATCGCGTGTTGCTGGGTTGTTTTCTGCGCGAGGCTATAATATAGAATCGTTAACTGTTGCGCCTACAGAAGACCAAACATTATCGAGAATGACGATAGTGACTTGGGGGAGTGAGGACGTAATAGAGCAAATTACCAAACAACTTAATAAGTTGATTGATATTGTTAAGTTAATAGACTTGGCTGATGCGGTTCATGCAGAGCGTGAATTAATGTTGGTTAAAGTAAAAGCCATCGATCAATATAGAGAAGAGCTTAAACGCTTGTCTGATATTTTTCGCGGTAAAATAATTGATGTAACGGCAACGAGTTATATGATTGAAATGACCGGCCCATCAGATAAGCTAGATGCCTTTATTTCAGCACTAGATGAAGAGGTTATTATAGAGGTCGTTCGTTCTGGGCCACTGGGAATGTCTCGGGGTGAAAAGGGATTGCATTTGTAAAAAAGTTTAGCTTTCAAGGTGGTTCATAAAAATGAAAGATATGAAAATACCTTCATTGCATTATAGAAATAAAGTTATAATTCACAGTTATTTATTATCAATTTTAAAGAGAAAACAGGAAAATTCATGCAAGTTTATTACGATAAAGACGCTGATCTTTCGATCATAAAAGGTAAAAAAGTAGCCATTATTGGTTATGGATCACAAGGACATGCCCATGCTAACAACTTAAAAGATTCAGGCGTTGACGTTGTCGTTGGTTTACGTGCTGGCTCTTCTTCAATTACAAAAGCTGAAGCTTGTGGTTTGACAGTAAAAGAAGTTACTGAAGCAGTTGCTGGTGCAGATATTGTTATGTTGCTTACACCGGATGAGTTTCAATCTCAGCTATATAAAAATGAGATTGAGCCAAATATTAAGAAAGGTGCTGTATTGGCTTTTGCCCATGGTTTTGCTATTTTATATAATCAAGTCGTGCCACGTGCCGATTTAGATGTCATTATGATTGCACCAAAAGCTCCAGGACATACAGTCCGTTCTGAATTTACTCGTGGGGGTGGTGTTCCAGATTTAATCGCAATCCACCAAGATCCTTCTGGTACAGCAAAAGCAATTTGCTTATCTTATGCTTCTGCCATTGGTGGTGGCCGTTCAGGCATAATTGAAACTACCTTTCGTGATGAAACAGAAACTGACTTATTTGGTGAGCAAGCTGTTTTATGTGGTGGTGCGGTTGAACTGGTTAAAATGGGCTTCGAAACCTTGGTTGAAGGTGGTTATGAACCAGAAATGGCGTACTTTGAGTGTTTGCATGAACTTAAATTGATTGTAGATTTAATGTTTGAAGGTGGTATTGCCAATATGAATTACTCTATTTCAAATAATGCAGAGTATGGTGAATACGTTACTGGGCCAAAAGTAATTAATGAAGAAAGTCGTTTTGCCATGCAAGAAGCATTAGCAAACATTCAAAATGGTGAATATGCTAAAAAATTCATTATGGAAGGAATGACTAATTATCCAGAAATGACAGCTAAACGTCGTCTTAATGCAGAGCATCCGATTGAAGTTGTAGGTGAAAAACTGCGTAGTATGATGCCTTGGATTAAAGCTAATCAGATTGTTGATAAAAGTAAGAATTAATTTTTGCTGAGGACGGCTGCATTAAAATTATGCCGTATGAGATATTTTTATTATGAACTTAGATTCAAATTTACTTATATATTACGATGAAAAAAACTAGATTTTATTTTACGCTTTTATTGTTAACTGGTAGTTTTATTAATACTCAAGCAGTGGGGGCAGAGTATAATAATGCTTCAAAAGAATTAACTGTCCAAAGGGTTAAAGTTGATAATGGCTTGGTTTATGATGTTAAGCTTAAACTGAAGGATTTTGATATTCTTGAAATTTCAGTGAGTGGTAGTTGCCCCGCTCAAAATGCTACAAACATTGGTCAAATAACCAATGGAATGACCCTGGATCAAGTTAATAGCATTATTGGTTGTGTTGGTGTCCTGCTGGAAACAGATTTAGATGATGGACTTCTTAAAACAAAATATTTGTGGAAGTTTGATGGCGCTGATGATGCATCAATAGTTTTTGCTTTTGAAGGAAATAGACTTGTTTTATAATATAGCTGCTCGGAACTAACGCCTGTTTTTATCAATAAGGTGCGTTGTTAGAGCTCGTTTTACGTTCTATTAACGCTAAGTCAAGGCTACAAGCTTCCTGCCTTACTCTAATTCTGTGCCTATACAGTCGTTACTATTGATAAAATGAATTTGCTACAAATTTAGCAGCAGTGCGTACGAAAATAATTGTTTAGATTGTCACAGAAAGCCCATCTTATAGTGAATTTTTTGAATAAATTTAGTAATTAAGGAATATAGCAATGAGACAGCCAAAAACAGCTTTAGTCTTTTTATTGTTAGCTATTATTTCTTTTAGTACTTTAGCCGAAGATGCTGAATACAATGCCGATTCTAAAATTTTAACGATCCCTACAGTTAAAGTGCCAGATGGTTATATTTATGATGTTAAACTAAAGCTAAACAGTCTTGAAGGTTTAACCTATTTAAAACACCCTTCTTCAGATAGTCTAAAGACGGAATGTTCAAAAGAAAACTTAACTGCTAAGGTTTTTAATCAAATAACAAATGGGATGACTCTTGCTCAGGCAAGTCATATTGTTGGTTGCAAAGCTAAGTTAAACTTGGTTTCTAGTGAACGATTTCTTTATAAGTGGGTTGGAGTTAAAAACCCAATAGTTCCAAAAATAAGTATTCAAGTTGAGAATAATATTGTTGTCCATAAGTCATTTTCTCCATCTAAGTAGTTTTGATACTATATTAGAGAGGTTCAAGAAAATATTTATTCTCTTGAAGTAGTGGTTCTATCTTTCAACCCATAAGGTTTAAAGAATATTAAATAAAAGGAAAAACAATGAAATCAACAATTTTAACTCTGTCTTTGCTGCTATCGCTAACGTCACTTAATGTTTTGGCTGAATCTGAGTATCTTTCAGACTCAAGACTATTAATTATTCCAAAGATTAAAAAAGGAAATGGTTTTATTTATAATGCAACGTTAAAACTAAATGATGCTGGTAGTTTTGATATTGTTGGGTATTCAGAGACTACTCCTTCTGGTAGTGAAGGTTCTACATGTACAGCAGATAAAATTACACATGAAAAATTTAACCAAATATCTAACGGGATGACCCTTGAACAAGTAAATAGCATAGTTGGCTGTAATGGTGAACTAGAATGGGTAACGCCAGGGATGAGTGGTGATAGGTCTGCATATGCATGGTACGGGGAGAATCGACCCCCTGAAATTACAATACATATTGAGAATAATATTGTTGTTCTCCAATACTATACACCTTAGAGTTATTATGAAAGTGAGAGAAGCTTAGGAAGCAAACTTGAAAGTGATATGTTTATATTCTGGAATTTATAATAGACACATCTCTTTTTCTTTAAATTAATATGGTATTCTAAAATTTATGAGTAAACCAAAAAAAGTAGCCCTATTAACAGCGGGTGGATTAGCACCGTGTTTAAATTCAGCGATTGGTAGCCTTATCGAACGCTATAATGAAATTGATCCAACAGTAGAAATTATTTGCTATCGTAGTGGATATAAAGGTCTATTATTGGGCGATTTTTACAAAGTAACACCAGAAATTCGTGAAAAAGCAGGGTTATTACAGAAATTTGGTGGATCTATCATTGGTAATAGCCGAGTTAAATTAACAAATGTTGCTGATTGCGTAAAACGTGGTTTAGTAAAAGAAGGTGAGAACCCACAAAAAGTTGCTGCCGATCAGTTAATTAAAGACGGAGTGGATGTTCTTCATACTATTGGTGGTGATGATACTAATACGGCTGCTGCTGATTTAGCTGCCTTTTTAGCAAAAAATGATTATGGTCTAACCGTTATTGGGTTACCAAAAACAGTCGATAATGATGTAATTCCTATTAAACAATCTCTAGGCGCATGGACAGCTGCAGAACAAGGCGCACGCTATTTTAAAAATGTTGTAGCTGAAAATAATTCAAATCCAAGGATGTTGATAGTCCATGAGGTAATGGGGCGTAGTTGTGGATGGTTAACTGCTGCGACAGCTATTGAATATCGTAAAATATTAGATAATTGTGAATGGCTACCCGAATTAGGCTTAAGTCGTGAAAGCTATGAAGTACACGGTATTTTTATTCCTGAAATGGATATGGATATTGCTGCTGAAGCAAAACGTCTGCGTAATATTATGGACGAAGTAGATTGTGTTAATATTTTTGTTTCAGAAGGTGCAGGTTTAGAATCTATTGTTGCTGAAATGGAAGCAAAGGGACAGGATGTGCCTCGTGATGCTTTTGGTCATGTTAAATTAGATGCTGTTAACCCTGGCAAATGGTTTGGTGAGCAATTTGCAGAAATGATCGGTGCAGAAAAAACGTTGATTCAAAAATCTGGTTATTATGCTCGTGCGTCTGCGGCCAATGCGGAAGATATTCGACTGATTAAATCATGCGCAGATTTGGCAGTAGAATGTGCTTTTCGTGGTGAGCCGGGTGTGATTGGTCATGATGACGATCAGAACTTCGTTTTACGTGCAATTGAGTTTCCACGTATTGCTGGGGGTAAGCCTTTTGATATTGATACAGCTTGGTTTGTTGATGCATTGAAAGTAACAGGTCAAACTAAAGGTAAAAAATTAGAGACCAGTCATTAGAATTTGATAACATTAAAAAAGTCTAGTTGGGCTTGTTAACTTAATTTAACTATGAGTTTGAAAAAACCAGGTCATCGTCATCGAGGAATTTATTTATTGCCTAATTTATTTACAACAGGGGCAATGTTTGCAGGTTTTTATTCAATAACTTCAGCCATTAATGGCCGTTTTGAAACAGCTGCTATTTCAATATTAGTTGCTATGGTTTTAGATGGCTTAGATGGGCGAGTAGCTAGATTGACAAACACTCAAACCGAATTTGGTGTGCAGTATGATAGCTTATCGGATATGGTCTCTTTTGGTGTGGCTCCTGCTTTAGTCATGTATTTATGGGCGTTTGAAAGTTTAGGGAAACTAGGCTTATTTGCTGCTTTTGTTCATACTGCAGGAGGGGCATTAAGACTGGCTCGGTTTAATACTCAGGTTGAAGTTGCTGATAAACGATATTTTCAAGGTTTACCCAGTCCTGCAGCGGCCGCAATATTAGCAGGAGGACTTTGGATTAGCCTTGAATATGATTATGATGTTGAATCTATTAAGTATTTAGTGTTAGTTCTTACTATCAGCACGGGATTATTAATGGTAAGTAACTTTCGTTATTCCAGTTTTAAAGAGATAAATTTTAAAGATAAAGTACCTTTTGTTGTAGCAATTAGTGTGATGTTAGCCATTGGTTTTATTATGGCTCAAGCCCAAAGCATGCTATTTGTTTTAGCTTTGGGCTACGCAATTTCAGGGCCGGTTATTACCTTACTGACATTAAGAAAAAAAAGAAAAAATAGAAAAATTTAAACGTTACTTGAATCAATTGTAATATTGAAGTATAGTTCTATGAATGAACAATTATTCCCCTACACTGCAAGACTATCAAATAACATCATTCCATGGTGAATTTCTTGTGCGTGCCTCTTTATTTTCTATTCTTGGTTTATCTTTAGAGTTATTGCCCTAGTGGCATATTAACTTTTACAACAATACGCAATAAAACCCCTTTTTTTAAATTTCAACAGTTTAACTGTTGAGAAAATTTCATGAATGGAGTTCTCATGAAAGATAAACTAATAATTTTTGATACCACACTACGTGATGGCGAACAAAGCCCCGGTGCATCAATGACTCGAGATGAAAAAGTCAGAATTGCTAAAGCGCTTGAACGAATGGAAGTAGATGTAATAGAAGCTGGTTTTCCTGTGGCAAGTCTTGGTGACTTTGAAGCTGTTCAAGCTGTTGCAAATGCAGTAAAAGACAGTACTGTTTGTGCGCTTTCTCGGGCTTTAGATAAAGATATAGATAGAGCTGGGGAGGCATTAAAAGGTGCTAAAAGTTCTCGAATTCATACCTTTATTGCAACGTCTCCTATTCATATGCAAATGAAATTGAAGATGGAGCCTGAACAGGTTGTTGAATATGCTGTAAGAGCAGTAAAAAGAGCGCGTCAATTTACTGATAATGTTGAGTTTTCAGCTGAAGATGCAGGACGATCTGAAGAAGATTTTTTGTGTCGGATTTTAGAAGCAGTCATTGATGCAGGAGCAACAACACTTAATATTCCTGATACGGTTGGATATAGTGTGCCTGAACAATTTGGGGAGACAATTTCTAATTTAATCGGTAGAATTCCGAATTCGGATAAAGCTATTTTTTCTGTGCATTGTCACAATGATTTAGGATTAGCTGTCGCTAACTCACTCTCTGCTGTTTTAAATGGTGCGCGACAAGTTGAGTGTACGATCAATGGTTTGGGTGAACGGGCTGGTAATGCTTCATTAGAAGAAGTTGTGATGGCTATTCGTACAAGACAAGATATTTTTTCATGTCAAACAACACTGGATACGCGAGAAATATTAAACTGTTCCAAACTAGTTTCGTCGATTACTGGCTTCCCAGTACAACCCAATAAAGCAATTGTCGGTGCTAATGCTTTTGCGCATGAATCAGGGATACATCAGGATGGGGTTTTAAAAAACCCTGAAACTTATGAAATTATGAAAGCTGAAGATGTTGGTTGGTCTGCTAATCGAATGGTATTAGGAAAGCATTCTGGTCGTAATGCATTTAAGAGTCGAATGACAGAGCTTGGTCACGAATTTAGCAGTGAAGAAGACTTAAATAAGACTTTTTATCGCTTTAAAGAATTAGCGGATAAAAAACATGAAATATTTGATGAAGATTTACAAACTTTGATTTCTGAGGCCAGTTCTATTGCTGATGAAGAGACTATAAAGCTGATTGCCTTAAAAGTATGTTCGGAAACAGGCGAAATACCCTGTTCAACGGTAACGCTTAGAATACACGAACAAGAATTAACGGGGAGTGCAAAAGGAAGTGGAGCGGTAGATGCAAGTTTAAGAGCAATAGAAAGCTTGGTTAAATCAAATGCAGTATTAGAATTATATTCTGTTAATAGTCTAACAAATGGAACTGATGCTCAAGGTGAGGTAACGGTTCGGTTGGATAATGACGGTAGAATTGTCAATGGGCAAGGTGCTGATACTGATATAGTTATTGCATCAGCAAAGGCTTATATTAATGCACTGAGTAAATTACAATCGCCTGAATTGAGAAAACATCCTCAAAAAGGTAATGTGTAAGGATGTTTTTTTACCCTTTCGATGGATTTGGGTAAAAACTACTCGTCTTTTTTTAATTCTATAGAAACAATAGTTTTAGTTCTTGATGGATAATTTAACACGGTTACAATATTTAGAGGCAATGGGTATTGATGTTTGGGTTGCCAAACATCAACTTCAGGGTGCAGACTTAAGTGTTGTTAGTGATGAAGATGCTACCACTAGTACTGTGATAGATGTTGAGTTTATAGATCAAGTAAATTTAAAAAAAGATGAATGGAACCTCTTACAAAATGAAGTTTCAGAATGTGAAAAATGTGCTTTATGTGAGGGCCGAACACAGACTGTTTTTGGCGTAGGAAATAAAAACTCTGACTGGATGCTTATAGGTGAAGCTCCTGGTTATAATGAAGATCTACAGGGAGAACCTTTTGTAGGTCAAGCTGGATTGTTATTAACAGAAATGATCAGAGCAATGGGTTTAGAAAGGGGCTCGGTTTATATAGCCAATATCCTTAAATGTAAATTGCCAGATGAAAGAAACCCTAAAGTGGAAGAAATTAAAGCTTGTGGAAATTATTTACAGCGTCAGATTCAGTTAGTTCAACCTAAAATAATTTTAGCAATTGGTCGTGTTGCAGCTCAAACACTATTAGAAACAAAAAAGCCATTAGCTAAGTTGAGAGGTATTCCTCACCAAATAGCGGGTATTCCTCTTATCGTTGTTTATCATCCTGCTTATTTACTACGTTCTTTATTAGAAAAAAGAAATGCTTGGGAAGATATTCAATTGGCTATCGAAACGTATAAACAATAAATTAAGTTAATTACCGACCTTACTTTTATTTTAGTTACAGCCATTACAATGAGTATTTCTCTAGTTTTTAAGAGAGTTATTTCTGTTAATTCATCAGAGAAAAAGAAGGAAAAATAATAATGAGTTTATGGAAAATAATAGATAAAGTTAAAGGTTTTATTGTCTATGATTCAGACAAAGAGTTTTATGCAAAAGTATTTCCTGAGTCTATCGAAAGGAAAGACTTAATGCGTTTGCGGAAAATGAGAATTGAAGATTTATCTGCAGTTCTGGAAATAGAATCAAAAAACTACAATTTTCCTTGGAGTGATGGGATTTTTAGGGATTGTTTAAAATCATTAAACTATAGCTGTTGGGTGTGTGAGGAACTGAATAATGTTATTGGCTATAGTATTGTCTCTATGGCGGTAGGAGAAGCACATATTATGAATATTTGTGTTGATCCTGCAGTGCAAAAACAGGGTGTAGGAAATAAATTATTAGAGAATATGATTGAGCTCGCTAATAAAAAAGCAGACACCATTTTTTTAGAAGTTAGGCCTTCAAATAGAGCAGCAATTTTGCTTTATGAGAAAAGAGGGTTTAATGAGATAGGCGTCCGTAAAGGCTATTATCCCGCTGTGAAAGGTCAAAGGGAAGATGCTGTGATATTAGCTCTTGATCTAGTTAGTTTGTTTAAGGAATAATAGAAGAAGGTTAAAAACCTTGATAGAGTTACAATAATTTTATAGGAACAAAAGTTTTAAAATCATAATTAAGTTGACGTATTATTGGTTGAAAATGGATATATAGTTTGGTAGGAAACCTTCAGTTTGAGATAAATGAAGTTAAAAGGCTGTATACATTCTCCATTCCTTTTTCTAGATAAATTTCTATCTCAGACATTATTATTCCACCTTCTGATTTTCCAGCAGCCCAGTTAACTACGACTGCAATAGCGGCGTAATTAATACCCATTTCTTTTGCTAATGCAGCTTCAGGCATCCCTGTCATTCCAACTAAATCACAGCCATCTTGTTCCATTCGTTTGATTTCTGCTGCTGACTCAAGTCTTGGGCCTTGTGTGCAGCCATAAGTAGCGGATGGGCTTATTGACAGTTTCAGGTGTGTAGCTGTCTGAATTAATTTATCACGCAATGTTTTGTTATAGGGGAAAGTAAAATCTATATGAGTGACTGTCACTAGATTGTCTGAAAAAAAGGTATGCTCTCGCCCATAGCTATAATCAATAATTTGATCTGGAATTACAATATGTGCCGGTTCCATCTGAGGGGTTATACCACCCACCGCTGCTACAGCAATAATATCAGTGACACCCAGTTTTTTTAACCCCCAGATATTTGCCAGATAATTTATTTTGTGTGGTTGAATAGTGTGAGGGTTTCCGTGGCGCGCTAAGAAAATAATGTCTTTATTATTAATATCACCATGAATAAAATTTGCAGAAGGGTTACCAAAAGGCGTTTCTAGTGATTCAGTTTTCGTGATATTTAAACCTTTTATTCGGCTTAACCCAGTACCTCCAATGATGGCAAGTTTTGACATATTTAATCCTCTTTACAAGCATAGATACCTGATGCGTTTCTAAGATAGCCCTTATAATCCATACCATAACCAAATAGATAGCGATTTTCCACTTCCAAACCTATAAAATCAGCAGTGACAGGTTTTTGATGAGTCAATTTTTTATCAACCAAAACAGCTGTGTAGATGGATTTTGCAGCGTGGTCTTTACAATAATTAATAATAGCTTCCAAGGTTTGTCCTTGATCAAGAATATCATCGATAATTAATACGGTTCTATTTTTAAGATCTGTTTCGGGTTTTTGTTTCCAGTGAATATCGCCACCAGACGTCTGATTTAAATAGCGACTTGCATTAATTGCATCAAAAGTGAAGGGGAAGTTTAATTGGGTTAATAACTTGCCAGTAATGACCACGCCTCCATTCATTACACAAAGAATAACTGGATTTGTTGCTTTTAAAAACAGGTTGATTTTTTCAGCCATATTGTCAATGGCTGACTCAACTTCTGACTCTGTATATAAGCAATCAGCAGAGGCTTGTATTTGGAATATTTCATTAAGTGTAGGCATATTGGCTGACTATTTGTGATATTTGTTGCCATTTAACATTCTTGATAAGCTGTGCTCGTGTAAATTGAGGATTACCACGCATCACTTGCAATCTTTTTTCTCTATTATTACTTGTAGTTACTGGAATACTATCTAAAACCTCATCGGCAGCAGTTGAATTGTTACAGACTAATACCATGTCGCACCCGGCCTGAAGTGCAAGTTTAGCGCGATAAGGGAAATCACCGATAGAAGCAGCACCTTCCATGCTTAAATCATCACTGAATACAGTACCATTAAATCTTAGTTCATCACGTAATATTTTTTGAATCCATTGGCTTGAAAAACCAGCAGGAAGTGAATCAATTTGTGGATAAACCACATGAGCAGGCATGATGGCTTCTAACCCTTCAGAGATTAATTGTTTAAAGGGTTGTAAATCTTTATCGCGAATATCTTGTAAATCTCTATTATCATAGGGTAATGTTAAATGAGAGTCTAAAGCAACAGCGCCATGACCAGGGAAATGCTTCCCTGTTGCCGCCATTCCTGCAGAATTCATTCCTTTTCTAAAGTGACTAGCTAATTGTGTAGCTACTTTATAATCTTGAGAGAAGGAACGGTTGCCAATAATTTCACTTATTTCACAATCAATATCAAGCACAGGCGCAAAACTAAAATCTATACCCACTGCTAATAATTCTACTGCCATTAACCAGCCCGTAGATTCGGCTAAACTAGGAGATTGTGTAAAAATTGAAGCAGGGGGTAATCGAGTAAAATCAGTCTGAAAGCGTTGTACTCTACCGCCCTCTTGATCAACTGCAATAAGAATATTTCCATTACGAGCTTGTCGAATATTATTAATAAGCTGTGAGACTTGCTCAGGAGAACGATAGTTTCGGGAGAATAAAATGACTGCACCTGTATTGGGGTGATTGATTTTTTCTTTTTCAGATTGTGAAAGTGTTAAACCTTCAAGGTCAATCATTACAGGGCCGAAGGGTTGTTTAGTCATAATATAGTGTATTAATTTGTTTTTATTATATTATCCCATGCCTAGGATTTAAATGAGAAATCTCTATACTTAAATTAATTAATAGAGTAAAACAATATAGATTAGGGGCGTGTATGCAGATTTTTATTTTAATATTCAGTTTTTTTCTTACCTCAACTTTTGCCTATGCAGGTGATGATGACGAAACAAGCGAGCCAGTTATAGAATACATTGAAATGACACCTAAGTTTACGGTTAATCTGGATAAACGAAATAAATATTTAGCAGTAAGTGTTCAGCTAATGGTTGAAGGTGAAAAGTTTATTGAAAAGGTAAAAAAGCATTTACCAGCATTAAGGCATGAATTAATAATGAGTTATAGTGGTCGCTCTGCTGCAGAGTTGCAAACAATGGAGCAGCGTGAAGCTTTACGGAAAGAAACAAAAAAGGTCATTACTAAAGCACTAGAGGATTATTCAAATAGTGATGGGTTTAGAGATGTTTTTTTTACGGAGTTCTTGGTTAATTAGAATCTGCTAATAAAGTGTGGTGAAAGTATTTTCCAATTAACAAATGAGTCTGAAAGCCCCTTATATTCCAATTTTAAAAATCAGGCTTTTTTCTGTTCATTTATTTGTTTAAAAAGTTGCTTTTTAGCAAGGTTCATTTGATCAGTAAA
>JAKIVF010000098.1 GCA_021647145.1 Methylococcaceae bacterium
TTGATGGTTTCATAGTTCATAGAAAACATAGGAGATTACAAGAAAACATATTAAATTATTTTACTAACAATATAGGTATTTTTGATTTATGAATGACATAATTTGAAGTGCTTCCAAGAAACGCCTCTTTAATAGAACTAATTCCTCTTGAACCAATAACAATTAGATCAAAATTTCCATCATGTGCAAATTTTACTATTCTTGGCCCTTCATCACCATGCATTATTTTTTCATAAAATAAAATCCCATTTTGTGCAGAATACATCTTTGCTTTTTTCATAAATTTATTTGGATTTTTCAAAAGATAATTTTTGATGTATGCTTTTTGCTCAGTTGATGCAGGAGGGCTAAGAGGAGTTACATACAAGCCAATGATGATAGATTGACAATTTCTAGCGATAATGATTGCTTCGTCTAACCCTCTAAATGAATTTTTTGAACCATCCAAAGGGCTTCTTGTTCCGTGAGAAAAGACTTCCAAGGTGGCATAGCCGTCCCTTTTCTACCGTCTAAAATAGTTTTCACAAGAAATCCGTCTGTTTTATTAGCTATTGCATCCATTAATAAAGACGGACCAAGCCCTCCTCTTAATAATAATCCGTGACAAGATCCACAATCATGAGCAAGCATATTACGTAATTCTTTCTGCCTTTCTTCACTCGGATCATTAGCTATTGCACTAGTAAAAAAAAATAGCCCAATAATAACGTACCTCATTCAGCTTTCAACCGACTATAATAATTAGCTATATTATTAATATCCTTATCTGTTAAAGACGCAGCAATATTATTCATAATTTCTGAAATCCGAGTTTTATCCTGATATTGCTTTAAGGCTTTTTTAATATATTCCTCATCACGCCCAGCTAAAGAAGGAAAAGGAGATTCTGAGCTGGGTGCTCTAACACCATGACATTGGGAACACACAGCAGCTGCGTTTACTTTTCCTGCATAAATACTTGCAGCCTGTGTGATGGATGAAAAAATAAGACTAGAAAAAGTTATTATTAAAAAACAGAGTGTCTTCATCGTTTTACTCCATTTCATCAGGTGATAATCCACGAGTCATGTATTTAACACGACCTCTTGAAAAGATACCTGCGGGACTTTCCATTTGTATTGATGCTTTTTTCTTGAGTGATGTTGAATCATAAACAACGACCTCATCCCCAGCATAACCAGCACTAACATAAAGATATTTACCATCAGCACTATATTCAGGAAAATAAGCATGTCCGCCTACATCCAGTGTTTTAACAACTTCCAATGTTTTTTTATCAATCAACTGAATAGTACGAGCGCGTCTATCTTTAGTAATAATATCGACAGCAACATAAGGAGCATTGGCATGTGCAGCAGGTGATTCCGTACCTCCAGAAACAGGAACTTGTTTAATCAGTTCCATTTTATCTAGATCCCAGACACTGACGACTGTTTTTTCACACGTTCCAAAGTTTGTACCAAAACCCAAAGTACGACCATCAACTTTAACTGCCGAACCACCACCTACATGCGGAACACAACCCGCTTTTAATTTTTTGATAATTTTACGATCTTTTAAGTCAATCGCTATAACTACACTGTCATCATAAGAAGCAACCATTAACTTTCGCCCCTTATGAGTTAAAAATGCATCATGCAAGTGCCTACCCACGTTTTTAATTTTAGTGATAGGAAAACCATCTTTTAAATCAACAACCCAAACTTGCCCTGCATTTTCTAAAGCAATCGCAAAAACATCAGCATACGGTGTTCCAATAATCATACCTGAATCGGATGTCACCTTTTTTCCATCAGGATCAACACCCTCAAGCTCTAGCAATTTTAAAGGTTCTAAATCAGAATTTAAAATCACAGCATTATGTGGAACAAATGATCCTGCCATAATGTGCTTACCATCACGGGAAACACCTAAAGCGGGTCCATTAAAACCAGTCTTAATACTACGAACAGCTTTCATAGAGTACAAATCGACTTTAAATAATTCAGCCGTATCTGTTTTAACATAAGCCCAGCGTTCATTCGCCGGATCAAAATCAATAATGTGTGCGGCTGTACCCGTTTCTATTTCACCAACAATCTTATGTGTTTTACTGTTAATAAACACTGCTTTTGAACCTTTTCCACGACCATATTTCCCACGAGCAGCAACACCTATCAAATCATCCATACTATCAATTTGATAAGTCGGCTTTGTTGGCAATTTACTTTCATCCTTGACATAGACTTTCAAAGACGCCTTCATATCTTTAATTGTCCATGGAGGGTTATCTAACTTAGGTGTAGATTGAAGGTGTTTAACCATTGCGCGAATTTCTTGATCACTCAGTCGACCGAAGAAAGGAGGCATTAAGGTTTCAAAACTTCCAGTCATAATCAAAGAACGTAATGCGGTAGGGCTTCGTCCCTTTAAAGTTTCTTCATTTAATGCGGGAGCCAAATACCCCCCATGGTCTGAGCCATGACAACTAGCACAATTATTCTGATACAACTGGTGCATATTATCTGAACTGGTAGCCTGAATACTAACAGGTAACAAGAGCAAAGCAGCAACACCCACTAAAAATGATCTATTCAATAGAATTATTATTTTCATTTTATTTCCTACTTCTTTTCGTGTGAATTAATATAGAAACTAAAGATTATTAAAGGATCTCTGATCAAGTTTATTAGAGGCTCCTTAAGTGATTTAGCACAAGCTAATGTTATATTATTCAAGGATTATATCAAAATGCAAGGTTCCATCTCTAGATGTTTTGAAATTGATATTAAAACCGTGTGGGGTTATTTAGAATCAAACTCAAAAAAGTCGGTAGCGAACTACTACCGACTGTAGATTTACGTGCTTATAGTTAAACTTACTTCCATGTTAAAATACCTTTCGGAGAATTATCCTAGAATTTAAATAGTAAGAGGAATGATTAAACCCTTACAATTTCGATTCGCTATCACTTTATAATTTATACTTTCTCCTGTCAAGACAAGAATTTATAATCGCCTTGGAAGAAGTTAGAAATCAGAAAGATAATATTTTGAACCTTAATAACATACATAAATCTACACAAGAAATTGATTTTTTTGAAATCATTAAATGTATGGCTGCATTAATTCGCTCTGAAGAACGAAAAAAATGTACTGAATTAAGATTACAGTTAATACACTTTGAAGTATTACAATATTTATCACACTCTAATCAATACACGGATACACCCGCGGCAACAGCTTCTTATTTTGGTATGACAAGGGGAACGGTTTCTCAGTCTCTAATTGTTCTCGAAAAAAAAGGTTATCTGGAAAAAAGCAAGGATAAAAATGATAAGCGTGTTATTCATATTACCCTGCTTCCATCTGGACAAGCGATTTTAAAAAAAGCACGTAGAACAGAATTATTCAATAAAGCAACTAATATAATTAAAGAAAATACTTCAACTCCAATCAAAATTAATATTTTTTTTAATGTACTTAATGCTTTACAAAAAGCCCTACAAACACAATCTTTTAATTCAGGAAAGAATAAAAATAGTGCCATGATAAAAAAACCAACTATTTTCGATTTAATTGAACTTATGGCAATACTCATTCGTTCCGAAGAACGGAAAAAATGTACTAAACTAAAAATACAAATGGTGCATTTTCAAGTCTTAGAATATTTATCTCTTTGTAATAAATACAGCGACACACCTGCTGCAATTGCTAACTACTTAGGTATGACTCGAGGTACAATTTCTCAGACTCTTATTCTTTTAGAAAAACGAAAGTTTATTAAAAAAAATCAAGACTTGACTGACAAACGTGTATTTCACATCCAATTACTAAAAAAGGGTTTTAATATTTTAAATCGAGCAAAACCAACTGACTTATTTAAAAAAGCCAGCATAATTTTAAAAAAAAATTCATCTACAATACCGGACGGGAAAGATTTTTTTATTGAAGCATTAACAGCATTACAGAAAGCCAACAATTCTTATTCATTTGGCATTTGCATAACATGTAAAAACTTTATCACTAATTCAACAGGTTTCTTTTGTCAGCTTACTCAAGAAAACCTAAGCATTAGTGATAGTGAGAAGATTTGTCAGGAACATGTTCCAATATAAAAGTATTCTATTTATATAATTCTTCAACGAAAATAATTATTTTTTTCTCAGTACTGCAAAAATACGGCTATAACATCTCTATCAACGCACCCTTTTTTTCAGATTAAGGCTGCTGGAAATCAATAACCAACCATATTACTTGCTCCCTGATGCATAAGTGCTCGACAATCTCCACAAAAAGAGTTTGATCATCACTTCTCATATAAACTTCAAAACATTGATAAAGCAAAATACAACAAATAGCGAATCAATATTTATTTGACAAAAAGAGGCTTTTCTTATTATAGTTAATATCGAAACGATACTATATTAAGACAATCTATCTCCTTTTCTTTTATCTTAATTGTATCAACTCCTATAAAAAACAATAAAGGTGGAATACAATGACTTCAGAAATCAAAGAAAAAGATAATTTTGTTTTATATATTGCAATAATTGCGGCTATTTTTATTACTGCTCTCCTTATAGTTAAGAGTAGTGAAAATGATAAATTTGCCCCAATAAAAGCACAGGCAGCGGAAGAACTCCGACTTATGAATATTCGTGTTTTGAATTAATTCTCAATTTTTTTAATTTATTTACGCATAAATGTATTCAATTTGGAGAAATCTTATGAAACTTATTTTGATTGGTACAACGCTAATATTATCTTTTTTATCTACCTCATCACTCTCAACTGAATATATCTATAGAGATCTGATGGCTAACACACTCCCTTCCGCAAAGTGTGAAATACAATCAAAGGCTGAGGAAACAGCTAGAAAACCCTATAAAATGAAACGATATTCAAAAAGATTTTGTCAAACACAAGGCTACGGCTGGGGGCTTGAAGAAATTACAAAGAATGGTAAAATTGCCTGTAACGAATGTACGTCTAATAAAAGCTTGAAAAAATGCTATATAAAAGATGTCATAGTAAAATGTAAACGTATTAAACTAGGGACTGTGGGGATGCTTCCTGGTCAAGGATAACCAGAATTAAATGATAATTGGAATCGCTGTTAAGTAAAAGTTATATCCATTAAATCTTTATGTAAAAACTCATAATTTAAGACATTTTTTACTTTAGTATTACTAATAACTTTAAACACCTTTTCTTTTGGATTCGCAAAATTCGGAGCAGGAAAACCAATATCATTAGATACTTTTGTATAAAACTGCTTTTTTGTAGGATGAGTATCTGTGCAACAATTAAACTCCTGCCCCCAAACTTGTTGCTCAATAATTTGACTTATAATTCCGATGCAATCATCACGATGAATAAGGTTTACATTTGCATCGGGATTTTGAACTAGTTTTCCTTGACTAAAAAATTTACCAGGATTTCGTTTATATCCAATTAATCCCCCAAACCTAACTACTGTAATTTTAAATTTCTTACTTTCCCTTAGTAAAGTTTCAATTTTATATAAGGGGCTTTCTGTTAACTCAAGTCCGTCAGATTCAGAAATCACACAACTCTCATCTCCATAAACTGATGTTGAGCTAACATACAATACCTTTTTAATCTTAGATTTTTCTATTTCTTTTAACAAAAATTCAAAATAATCTCTATTTTTAACTGGAATATTGATTATTAAAATATCTGCTTGTAAAAATGTCTGGATATTGCTTGATAAGGATCCAATATTAATAACAAAGGGACTAACCTTAATAGCTGCCAATTCTGATAAACGAATAGGTGAAGTGGTTGATGCTTTGATAGAATATCCTTTTTTTACAAAATATTTGGATAGTGAAAACCCAAGCCAACCACTCCCTAAAAGACTGATAGTTTTAATACGCCTACCTTTATTATAATTTCAAACAGTAATATTTTAGAGATTTCATTATTTTCATCATTCTAAAATCACAAAGATATTTTGCGCGGATATGGATACAAAATTTATAGGGGGGTATTTGTCGATATTAAGGTAGGTAGAAATGATAACTTACCAATCTGATTAGTTATCATTTAGTAATTTTTCAAACTTATCAGTTCTTATAGGCTTGGAAATAAAATACCCTTGCCCAATATCACAGCCTGCATCCTTTAAAAAATCATACTGCCATTGACTTTCAATTCCTTCAGCAACCACTTTAATATTCATCCCTTTTGCCATTGCTAATATTGCATTAACAATAACAATTTGACCATTATCTTCAAGATTTGAAATAAATGAGCGATCAATTTTAAGAGTATCAACAGGAAACCGGTTCAAATAACTTAGAGAAGAATAACCGGTACCAAAATCATCAATCGACAATGTAATGTTACGCTTGGCAAGTGCATTCAGTTTTTCTAAATTTGCGGCAGCATTTTTCATCATCACTGACTCAGTCAGTTCAAATTCTATATGTTTATTTAACTCAGAATCAGAAAAAACGGCTTCCACCTTTTCCATCATGTTGGATTGATGAAATTGTAATGAACTGACATTTAAAGCCAGTTTAAATTTTTCGGGAATTAAATTTTTCTGCTTCCAATCCTGCAAATTACTATTAAATTGTCTAAATAACCAATCACCAATGACTAAAATTTGCCCCGTCGCCTCTGCTAAAGGAATAAATTCAGTAGGAGAAATATCACCTTTAGTAGTATGTGTCCACCTCATCAATGCTTCCGCACCAATCAACTTACCTGTCTGTAAACAAACTTGTGGTTGATAAACCAAGTGTAATTCATTATTTTCAATGGCACTTCGTAAATCCGTCTCTAACTCAAGCCGATACAAAGCTCTTGCATTCATTTCATGGGCATAAAACCGAAAAGTGTTTTTTCCATTAGTTTTAGCACTGTACATAGCGGTATCTGCATTTTTTAACAACACTTGCATACTTTCACCATCATAAGGTGATATTGCAATACCTATACTGAAAGTGACATAAACCTCATAGCCATCAAGAATAAAAGGTTTTTCCAATGCTTTTAATAACCGCTTTGATACGCTAGCCGCGACTTCTTCATTTGGAATATCCGTTAAAAAAATTGTAAACTCATCGCCACCTAACCTTGCTAAATCAAACCGTTGAATATCAATTGAATTTAGGCGAACCACACCATCTGGCAATGGGTTTTTTATCATTCTATGGTTATCTGTTTGATACTCCCTGTCTTGTTCAGCAGTCCGCACACACTGTTTCAACCTATCTGCAATTTCACACAGTAACAAGTCGCCTAGTTCGTGTCCCAAGGTATCATTGACTCGTTTAAAATCATCTAAATCAATAAAAAGTAATGCGGATAATAAATCATACTTTTCGTTACCTGATAAAACTGCATCAATTGATGTTAGAAATGATTCCCTGTTCATCAAGCCCGTTAATGAATCAAAATAAGCTAATGATCTAATTTGATCTTCCGTACAACGTCGCTCAGTTATATCCTGTAAAGTACCGACATATTCAACAATATCATTTAACTCGTTCTTTATAACACTTGCTAAATGAGAAACAATTTTATGTTGTCCTTCTCCGGTAATTAATAAGTGTTCTAAATCAAAACTAATATTATTTTCAATACAATTAGTGATTGCCTGTTGAACGGTATAAAGATCAGGCTCAGGAATTCGCTGAAAAAAATCTTCCAGTAAAATGGTTTCCATTTTCTGAGGATTAATATCTAAAAGGTCATACATAGTTTCTGACCATTTAAACGATTTATCTACAACGTTATATTCCCAGTTAGCTAATTTGGCGACTTTTTGCGCTTTCGCCAATCGTGCTTCACTAGATATTAAAGATAAATTAATTTCATGCGCACGTAACATATATTGAATACGATAAACTAGGATATTCCAGTTAAGGGGTTTACTGGAAAAATCAGTTGCTCCTGCTTGAAAAGCATTTTCAATTGATTGGTAATCTTCCTTCCCAGCAATAAACAAAATGGGTTTATCAATTGCAAGGGTATGATTTCTTAAATACCGACAAACTTCAACACCTGTCATATCAGGTAATTCATAATCAAGCAATAAAATATCAGGTGATTTTTCAATGGCAACCTGAATTCCCTCTTTACCAGTAGCCGCTGTTAACACCACATAACCATATTGCTGTAATTTTTTTTCAGCAATCAAACGTAATGTCGGATCATCATCAATGATTAATATTTTATAACTGTCGCTCATAATTTAACCATAAAGAAGGTTTTGGTAGGCTTCTTCAACCAAGTCATATTCATTAATTATAGACAGCCATATTTTTTTTGCTGATGAATAATCATCTTGCCTAGATATACTCTCTAATTGTTTAAATAAGTTCGATAGCCTTTTCGCAGCCACATTCATACTACTTGATTTCAATTGATGAGCAAAATCACCTATATTTTGAATATTTTTTTCTAAAAAAGCCTGTTCAATTTGTGGAAATAACTGTTCGGCATTTGTAAAATAAGTACTGCTAATTTGAGTAATAAACTCTTTCGATCCAGGTTCATCCATTTCTATCAATTCATCCATTATACTAGCATCTAAAATATCTTTCTTAAGTCTTTGTTTGTCAAGTTTATTTTTATTTTTTGAATCTAATTCCTCTACTTTTCCTACTATTTCCAACCAAGGTTGAATCACTTTAAGTAACTGCTTTTTCTTAAAGGGCTTACTTAAAAAACCATCCATTCCAGCAGCAATACAAGCCTCTTTATCTTCTTTAAAAGCATTGGCTGTTAATGCAATAATAGGCGTTTTTTTATTATTTAATTGCTCTAATTTTCGAATTTTTCTACTCGCTTCCAAGCCATCCATTACAGGCATTTGACAGTCCATTAATATCAAATCGTAATCATTTTTAATATAAAGGTCTACAGCCTCTTGGCCATTGGTTGCCGACTGACTTTTTAAATCTATTCGCTTAAAAATATTTTGAACCATTAGCAGGTTAACAGGATTATCCTCAACGATTAATACATTTATCCCAGAAGCTAGATCTTCCAAACCCGGTGTTGGTAAGCTATTATCTAGTAATCGTTCAAGCTGCTCCACCATTTCAAGTACATCATCACTAATTTTAATTGATGCTAATTTAGAAATACCATTCTTTGATACGCTTTTACTAATACCTTCATCACAATAAGCAACCGGTATTTTTTTCTTACTTGAAAGTAAGGTAGCTTCCCAGTCCAGCGCTTGACCCAGAGTGTCCTCAGCAAATAAGAACAATTTATATTCATCTGCTAACTCGGGTTCTTGTTGTAACAAATATAATTCGGGGGAATCAATTATTTCAACCGAATAACCGATTTTCTCTAATTCTGAAGCTAATTGTGAATTTGCATCATCTGTGCAAAGACCAATTAAAACTGGTTGAGGTTTGTTTTCACCTGCTTTAGCCGAGTTTATTAATAGAGGTATCGTAAGTAAAAATTCAGACCCCACACCCTGGATGCTACGTAGTGTTATTTTTCCACCCAATAAGGTTGCCATTTTTTTAACTATCGCTAAGCCAAGCCCTGTTCCCCCATATTTTCGAGTAGTAGAAGCATCTTCCTGTGTAAATGGATTAAACAAAGAAACTTGTTTTTTATCGGATATTCCAATTCCAGTATCTTTAACAGAAAAAATAATGGAATCTTTTCCTAATCCTTCTTTCTCACCTTGCACACTTAATAATATTGACCCTTTATCAGTAAATTTAATTGCATTACTTAATAAATTAGTTAACATCTGTCTAATTTTCTGTTCATCCCCAAAAATATAGCGAGGCAACCCTGCTTCAAGATGATACTTCAATTCTACAGATTTACGCTTACTGGCATGACGATGGCTAGCTAATAGAGTAATTAATAATTCATAAACATCAAACCAAACAGAATCTACTTCCATTTTTCCTGCTTCTATTTTGGAAAAATCAAGAATATCATTAACCTGCCCCAGTAATAAATTGCCAGATTGATTAATAATTTTAATATGTTCCGTTTGCTCTGGTTCTAATGATGTCTCTTTTAGCAAATCTGAAAAACCTATAATAGCATTTAAAGGTGTGCGAATTTCATGGCTCATGACTGATAAAAATTCTGACTTTGCAATACTTGCTTTTTGGGCTTGATCTGCCAATAACAATGCCTGATTTTTTGTTTTAGTTAAATCTTTGGTCCTTTTCTTTACGATAAGTTCTAAATTATTTTTTTGGTTATTTAAAGCATCATGCCAGAACTGAATTTTATCAAGCATTACATTGAATGATTGACCTAACCGTCCAATTTCATCTGCAGATTGAATAGCAGCCCTTTTTTTATATTGTCCTGATGAAATCACTTCTTCACTTATAGATAACAGTTCCAAAATTGGATTAGTTAACTTTTTAGACATTTTTTCCATTAACAAAAAAATAAAACCGGAAGCTATCATTAAACCAAGAAAAGCAACGAATAATTCTTTTAATAATCGTAAATAAATATCATACAAACTGATAATGAGAAAAATTCTACCCTGCTCTACCTCATCAAGAACTAAAGGCTTACTGATATAAAGAAATTTTAATGAAAAAACCTTGTTCTGACCACTAGTTAAAATGTCTAATTTATTTTCTGGTGTCTCCCAGTTTTTTTCCAATTCAAAAGAAGAAAATAGTTTTTTCTCACCGGTTTTAGAAACTGCTGCAAAAACAATACTTTTGTGAGCCTTAAGTGTTTCTAATGTCTGTTGGGCATCAAGTTTATTATCAAAGACTAATGACGGTAGAATGGATAGAGCCGTCACTTCTGCTAAAGCATTTGCTTCATTCGTTAAAATAGACCTGTTAGAAAAAAATGAATTAATGATTAATATACTTCCTGCAACAACAAGCATGAACAGAATATTTATTCCCAATATTAAACGAAATTTATCCTTAATGGATGCATTAGATAATTTTGACTTATTGAAAATCTTCATTTTTATTTCTTAGGGTAGGGATAGTCAAAAATTTTAGCTAATTTTAATATTCTTGAGCTCACGACTAAATCAGATTGCTTAACAATAGGAAGGTTTATGTTTAACTGCATTCTTCCATCTTTCTTTTCAAGGCTAACCATGCCCCCAGCCTGAATAAATCCCAAATTTTCTCCCACAGTTAACACGGGTTGGTTTTTCAAATCAAATAAAACCTGTAGCAGAACATTTCGCTCTAAACCACTAATATAGAGTAACTGACATTGTGATAAATTACGTAGACGCGAGCGATTTAGTATTTTCACTACTTTTCCATTAATCGTCTGATTTTTCATCCCAGAAAAAGATTCTTGTACAATATTATCCCCAATAACACACAGTTTAATAGAAGAAGTTATATCTTCTGGCCAACCAGTAAACCGAGCAATATTAAGCGCTAATACAGCAAGGACTGCTTGTTTATCCATTGATTTTGCAGATACATTAATATTACTGTTAAAAAATAACAGTAAACAAAAAATAACTACTAATTTTTTCATCTGAAAAGTCATGCTAAGCAGTAATCCTTAGAATTCCCAAACTAGTTTGCCATATACACCGCGATCTATTAATGTATCTTGAACAAAAGTTTCCTGCCTATATTCAAGGTGTTGCTCTGCCAATAAATTTTGACCAACTAATGACAATTCAACACCCTTTATTGGCCGCCAGGCCAAGCGAATATCCAGAGAAACATAATCTTTAATAAACGCTGTTCCAAACGAGCTGGCAGCAATATTTTTATCTACATAACGAAATAACAGATCAACATCAATATTTTCCCAAGGAGAAATAACACTGCGTAATGATACTCTTTGCTGAGGACTAGACCCAAGCTGCTCAACTGCATCTTGTCGAGAAAAAACTGTTTTTAATAAATTGTAATTAGCATCCCAACGCCACCAATCCAGCATTTGCCAGACTGTTGCTATTTCAAACCCATGGGTATGCCCAGAATTATTATTACCAAGTGTAATGGGTACCTCAACATAACTACCCATAAAAGTAGGGCTCCCTAAATCTCCTGACCTCAGATCATCATAATCATTATAAAAAGCAGTGAAATCTATAGATACATTATCGATAAAAGTTGTTCGATAGCCTAGTTCATAGCTTATCACTTCCTCTGTATTTAAAAGGTTTTTTTGATTAAGCCTCACTGCTACTGCAGGTTTTGTTGCTGACTGTGCCGGAATGACTCTTTGCAAAAAAGATGTAGTATGCTCTAACCTTGACGGTGTTCTTACTGCTCTTGATACTCCACCCCATAAACGATGTTGTTGATGAGGCTTCCATATCAACCTAGCGGTTGGTTGTACTTCAAAGCCACTGTAATCATTATGTTCAAATTTTGAACCAACAGTAAGCCAAAGCGCATCGTCAATTAAAGTTATTTCATCTTGTAGAAATGCACTAAAAAGCTGATCATTTCGGCTTAGAGGGCTAATGGTTGCAAAATCACTTGAAACAAAATCATCATGGTTATAACGATAACCCAAACCCCAAACTACATCATTCCATTCTAATAATCCAAAACGATGCTGAAAATCCACATCCAGACTATGACGGCTTTCTGGAAGAAAAGATTCACCACGTTCATAAAAATCATAAAAAACTTGTAATGAATAATCAGATGTTGAAGAAAAAGTATGCTGGTGACGCATTAATAGATTTCCACCAAAACTATCAATATTTTCATCAAAAGTTTTTTGATGGGGTGGTGAAATTATTGGAAGCGTGGTGTTTTGGTTGATATCACTAGAGTAAATATCCCCTTGTACAGTTAAAGAGTCTTGCAGTGATAGCTGTGAATCCAATCTGAACCCACCTTGAACCTTATTCCAATCATCTCCAGCCCTGCCACCTAATTGGTTCGTACTTTCATCACGATTAAATCCTTTTACATAAATTCTGGCCGTGGTATCAGTAGTTAATTTTGTGCCGTAACGTAAAGCCCCAAAACCTTGTTCTTCTGTACCAAATCCAGTAGCAAGTAATTCACCCTGGGTATCTGAAGAATGTTTAGTAATTATATTGATAACACCATTAACTGCATTAGCCCCCCATAATGTTGCGCCTGGGCCACGAATTACCTCTATCCGATCAACATCTTCCATCATCACATCTTGGTTTTCCCAATAAACACCGGCAAAGGCTCTGGTATATGTGTTACGCCCATCAATTAAAACCAGTAATTTATTGGCAAATCGACCGTTAAAACCTCTGGCACTCACTGCCCATTTATTTGAATCAATTCGAGATACGTCTATACCAGGTGCCAAACGTAAGGCTTCCGGTATTGAAGTTGCCCCAATTCTTTTTATATCATCCTGACTGATAACAAAAATTGCTGCGGGGGAATCATTAAGAGATTTTGCTTTTTTTGCAACAGAAATAACCTCTACGTTCAGGAGATCTTCCACACTTAATCCAAGCAAATCATTTTGATCAGAACTTGCAGTTGAAATGCAAATTAAATAAAAAAAGAATAGTGTTAAAAGTTGTTTAAATATCGTTATTTTACTGTTCATCGCTTACCCTAAATGCGCATAATTTCTCTACATTTAAGACTAGCAGGTTCTTAAATATTTAAAAGTAACTCTAAATAATTCTTGAATTAGTTAACACTTCTAACCAAGAAAATTCAGTATCCGTTATAAATTCTAGGGAGGCACAAAATTCCCCTGAGATTTTTCTTCAATCAACTGTGCAAGAGAAGGTAACTTGAATTCGCCACTGACTCTATCTCGAATGTAATCATAAGTTCTCACCTT
>JAKIVF010000001.1 GCA_021647145.1 Methylococcaceae bacterium
TTTATACACAGCGGTTTAATCGATTGAACAGTTGTACCGGTCATGTTTTTCAAGGTCGATACAAAGCTATTTTAGTGGAAAAAAATGCTTATTTGCAGGAATTGTCTCGTTATATTGTTTTGAATCCTGTGCGAGCGGCTATGGTAGAAGGTGCTGAAAACTGGAAATGGAGCAGTTATGCTATTACGGTGGGAACCGAACATTGCCCAAAATGGTTTGATCGAGAATGGGTGCTAGGGAGTTTTGGGAAAACAGAAAAAACAGCGATAAAACACTATATGCAGTTTGTTGCAAATGGGGTGGGGCAGGCATCCCCTTGGGTAAAGTTGAAAAATCAGATTTACCTTGCCTCTGATGGTTTTGTAGATAATGTTCAATTGAATATATCGAAAAAGAACTTGTCAGAAATACCTAAGATACAGAAAAGAGCAGTGCCTAAATCACTTGAACTCTATGAAAAAGAGTCTGGCGGAAGAAATGAGGCTATCGTTGTTGCCTATAGAAGTGGAGGCTTTAATTTAGCCGAAACCGGAGAGTATTATTCTCTACATTATTCTACAGTTAGCAGAATTATTCATAATGAAATGCAAGAGTAAAGACCTGGCTCCGTAGTTACTTTGGCCCCGTAGTTCCCAAATATAAAATGGATTGCTGGTGTTTTTGCTTTATAGAAACTAATTTATGGTGTTATCTGGGCTAAATGGCTTTTAGAAAATAGCTTAGAATCAGTTTATGCTGCAGATTTTTTTGCAGGTGTTTTTTATAGCAACTATGGTTTAAATGACTTATTTGTTTATGGTCTTTTTTGCTTATGTATTTTTTACATGTACTCGAAAAATTAATACCTAACCAACCCGTAAACCGGATGAGAAATAGTGTTGTCTGGCATTTTTTGATGAAATACTGGAATATGCTGCCGCTTTTCCGCCCGACGGGCTAATGATTCTCGAAACGCGGTTTTTCCTAGTTTCAGAATACTTTCACAGTCTCTACCTCTCATCCAACTTATGAGTTAAATGGATATGATTATCCTTAAAATGTAGGCAAAAGAGGATGAATAACATACTATAGCACATCCCAAATCATTCTGATTCTGGGCATAAATCTAAATTTTAGGAATTAACATGAAAGAAATTACAGTTGATAGCAACCCAAGTGAAGCACTTTTAAAAGAAATGGGTGCTACTTACTGGCCAACATGGGAAAAAGAAGTATCTGTATTCCCATGGGAATTCGTTACTACAGAAACAGCACTTATTTTAGAAGGTGAATGTGAAATGACACCTGCAGATGGCAGCCCTTCAACTACTTTCAAAGCGGGTGACTTAGTGGTATTTCCATTAGGCTATAAAGGTACTTGGGAAGTGAAAAAAGCACTTAAAAAGCGCTTCAAACACAGCGGCGGCAACTTTGTGAAATGTACTTTTAACCGTTTGAAAATATTGATAAATTTTACTAAATCAATCATAAAATAAAGTTCACTTCCATTATTCCCACAATAACCTTAAACCAGATGATAGCGTTATCCAGCATTTTTTGATGAAATGGTAGAATGCGCTGTCGCTTTTCTACCTGAGCTACTATTTACATCACCTTGTTCTTGAGTATTTTAGTTCTCAATTTTCTCATCCATAACTATATAGAGATTCCCTAAAGTAAAAACTTGTCTGTTCTTTTATATTTCTGAACCAATCTTTAAAAACAAGTTACATTGACCGACGGTGATAATCTCTATATTCGGGGTTCCAAAAGTTAGCTTTTATTTTTTTCTCTAAATCTTCTTTGTTAATGACTTGGGCAACACCTTCCTCTATTGCCTGTAAACCAACGGCGAGTGAAATTTCAAGACTTACTTCTCTGATTTGGTTTAATGAGGGAAGTAAATGATCACTTGTACCTTTAACTAAAGGTGAACATTTGGCTAAAACTTTACTAGCGACCATAAACATTTTTTTTGTTACACGTGTTGAATTACTAGCGATCACTCCTAGACCAATACCAGGGAAAATATAACTATTGTTACACTGAGCAACAACATGTCGTTTCCCTTTATACTCAACTGAATCAAATGGACTTCCGGTTGCGATAATTACATTACCTTCAGTCCAACGAATAATATCTTTTGGTAAGGCCTCGGCGCGAGAGTTAGGGTTAGAGAGGGGGAATATGATTGGCTTGTTACAATCGGCATACATTGTTTTGATTATGTCCTCCGTCATTAAGCTTGGCTGTCCTGAAACGCCAATAAGAATAGTGGGCTTACTATTACGCACGACATCTAGCAAATTAATGTATTTTTTATCGCTACTCCAAGAACTGACATCACTGATTTTTTTTGCAAATTTGTTTTGAAAATTATGTAACTTATTCATAGTAGTTGTTAATAGTCCTTCGCTACTGATAAGGAATATTTGGTTTAATGCTTGTTCTTCAGTCAATCCTAGTTCCACCATATGGGCAACGATTTGTTCAGCAATTCCACAACCTGCCGAACCAGCGCCAGCAAAAACTATCCTTTGGTCTTTAATTGAACTGTTTAGGGTATGGCAAGCTGCAAGCAAGGTGCCAACAGTTACTGATGCAGTGCCTTGAATATCATCATTAAAACAACAGATTTTATGTTGATATTTTTTTAGTAGGGGCGTTGCATTGTCCTGGGAAAAATCTTCAAATTGGATTAGTGTGTTAGGCCAGCGTACCTTAACAGCCTGAATAAATTTCTCAATAAAGTTGAAATATTCTTCGCCTCTAATTCGTTTGTGCCGCCAACCTAAATACATTGGGTCATCCAGTAATGCCTGATTATTTGTCCCTACATCTAAAGTGATGGGTAAGGTATAGGCGGGACTAATACCCCCACATCCAGAATATAGTGCTAACTTTCCGATAGGTATTCCCATGCCGCCTATTCCTTGGTCTCCAAGCCCTAAAATACGTTCGCTGTCGGTAACTACAATAATTTTTACTTTTTGTTTGGTTGCATTTTGTAGTAAATCATCCATTTTTTCCTGATTAGGAAAAGATAAGAACAAGCCTCTTTTTCGACGATAAATCTGTGAAAATAGTTGGCAAGCCAAACCTACAGTTGGAGTGTAGATAATCGGCATCATTTCTTCAAGATGGCTAGTTAGTAATTTAAAGTAAAGCGTTTCGTTGGTGTCTTGAATATTACGTAGATAGATGTGCTTATCAAGGTCATTATCAAACTTGGAAAATTGGTGATATGACCTTTTTTCTTGTTCTTCAATTGTTTCAATTGAAATGGGTAATAAACCATCCAGATTAAAATCGTGCCTTTCTTGTTCTGTAAATGCAGAGCCTTTATTAAGTAATGCAGTTTCTAACAAAACTGAGCCTGCATAATGGGTATATAAGGGGCGCTTTTTAGTTGTTGTCATTTTTTATCTCAATATGTATTTGATACAGACTAATTTCAATCTTGACTAGTCTTTTTTGTAAAATAAAAACTACTAGCAATTCAGCTTATAATAAACCTTTTAGATCATGCTATTTAATCATTGTGTCATGAACCTTATATCGGATAGGTTGAAATTTCTTTTTTGCGATGAAAACTGGGGAAGAAATTGAATTTTAATAACATTTGTCAACGTTTTACCAATGCATTTCCAGTTTGGGTAATTAGTTCTGGAATCATAGCAATGGTTTATCCTCCAGCGCTGACTTGGTTCCAAGGGCCGTTTATTACCTATGGACTTGGAGTTATTATGCTAGGAATGGGGTTAACACTTAGTCTGCAAGATTTTAAACGAATTCTTATCTATCCAAAATGGATTTTATTAGGTGTTATTTTACAATATACAGTGATGCCCTTTGCTGGCTTAGTCTTGGCTAATTTATTTGAATTACCTAAAATGATGGCGGTTGGGTTGATATTGGTTGCTTCTTGTCCAGGAGGAACAGCATCTAATGTAGTCGCATTTATTGCTAAAGCGAATGTTGCGTTATCAGTCAGTATGACGGCCTTATCAACATTGCTAGCTATAATTATGACGCCATTATTAACAGACTATTTAGTAGGAAGTCGTTTAGAAGTCGATGCATGGAAACTATTTTTGGGTACTGTAAAAGTTGTGCTTGTGCCTATTCTACTTGGCGTTGGTTTAAATACTTTTTTTCATAAAACAACGGTAAAAATTCTGCCGATTGCGCCGCCAATTGCTGTGATTACAATTGCCTTAATTGTTGGAAGCATTATTGGGCAGGGTAAGACTGAAATAATAGCATCAGGGTCAAATCTATTTCTCGCTATTGGGTTGCTACACCTATTTGGGTTTGTATTAGGTTATATGATAAGCAAGATGGTGTTTAAAGATGAACAAGTGGCCAGAACTATTTCAATTGAAGTTGGCATGCAAAATTCCGGACTTGGAGTTGTATTAGCAAAACAGAACTTTGGTCAAATGGCGACCATACCTGGCGCAATTTCTGCGTTAACGCATTGTATTTATGGCAGCATTGCTGTATATCTATGGGGCAGAAAAAAACGAGCCAAAATATCCTAGAATTATAATGAATTTTTTAGATTGTTTTTTTATTTCATTAGAAATTGTATGGGAGATGGAGTTTTTTTTTAAATAAGATTAAAATATTTCTAATCTAAAAATAATAAAGAGGAAGGTTGTAAAATGAAGATAAATATATTTTTTTTAATGGCTATGTTGGTTACCTTTTCCAGTCAGTCTTTTGCTACCAATGTAGATGAGTGGAATTATGAAAATATAACCGGAACTTTAAAGCCTACGCCAGGATGTAAAGATAAGGAAAAAGCATCAAAACAAGCTTCAAGTGGTTATCGATTTAAAAAGTATGCAAAATTACTTTGTGGTTCTAAAGGCTACGGTTGGGCGATTGACGAGATTGTAGATAATGGAGAAATAATTTGTGAAGAGTGTGAAGGAGACTATGAAAATACAGAAAAATATCGCTGCCATGTGAAAGATGTTGTAGTGAAATGCAAGCAAGTTGCACGTTAAGAAATTACTTAGTTTCATTTCGTAATGACACAATACTAAGTTTGATTCAGTAGGTTGGGCTGCCATCTTTATGGCAGCCCAACATCACACAGTGTGAAAAAAATTTTTAGTATTGGCGCTTTTAATTCAATTCTGAATTGTTTAAGCCATAATGTTAAAAAGTATCATCAAAGTATAAAGCTGTTTTTGAGAAACGGTCATGGAACGTATAGTGCTTTTTATCTATTATCTTCCAAAAAAAACCTAAGCCTACAACCCCCCAGGAAATAATAGCAAGAGAGAAACGTTTTAATGAAAGCAACCAGCTAATTGCTTGATTATCATGTGTTCTAATCCTAATTTTCCAAGTTTTCATTCCAAGCGTTTGTCCTCCGTGCGTCCAAAACCAGCCATAATAAACAAAGCTAACGCATAGAATATAGATAGGGAAAAAATATTGGGATGCTGAAAATGCTTCACCATTATTGAAAGGTAAAACAATAGCAGTTGCCAAAAAAAGTAATGCTAATAAAAGTAATCCATCATAGATAATAATTGCTATGTGACGAAAAAAACCAGGTGATTTCATAAAAAAATTTTTGTCTGGTTTTATCGTCTTGGAAGAAGATATTACGATTTAAAAAGAGCGAGTTTTTGACCATAATACATACTCATTACAATTAGAGCACCTAGCATCACAAGAGAAAAAATAAATGGCGGTTTATGTAATAGCAAAATAGCTAAATCAGCCACATAAATACTGGTTAAAAAAGGTCTCTCAATTAAGCCAGTCATAATCTTTTTAAACATAAAACTCTCCGAAGCAATGTCGCCTATAATAAACACGAGTGATTGTAAGCCTATTTTAAAAAAAATTCAATTTTCTAGGTTATAAGGTTAAGTTTCAGTTTAGCTTTAACAAACTGAAATACCAATACTCTTTAGTTGGGATGGATTTACGCAAAGTGATATGATGTATCTTTCGTTTAATTATACTTAACAAAAATAGAAAAAAACAAAAGGTATAAAATTATTTTAAAATATTTTAAATCAATATTCAGTCCATCTGATAAGGCTAAATCAACAAAAGTACCAGATAAAAAAACTAAGAAGAATAAGCAGGTTAAGATTTATTCTCGTTCAGAGCATACTATTTCACGAACACAAATTAGTGAGAATGCTCTAAAGGTTTTATATAGACTGAAAAATGCAGGGTATGAAGCGTATCTAGTGGGTGGTTGTGTGCGTGATTTGTTACTAGGGTTAGAGCCTAAAGACTTTGATGTGGCGACAAATGCTAGTCCAGAACAAGTTAGAAAAGCATTTCGTAATTGTCGGTTAATAGGTCGACGTTTTCGTTTGGCTCATGTCCATTTTGGAAGGGAGATTATTGAAGTTGCAACTTTTAGAAGCTCCGAAAAAGGAAATGAAAATGACCAAAAGGTTCATGAGGATGGTCGTTTATTACGAGATAATGTTTTTGGAAATATAGAAGACGATGCTTGGCGTAGAGATTTTACGGTTAATGCTTTGTATTACAATATTCAGGATTTTTCTATAGTTGACTATACCAGCGGTATGGAGGATCACAAAGCAGGGGTTCTAAGGTTAATTGGTGATCCAATTACTCGTTACAGAGAAGATCCGGTTAGAATGCTCAGAGCAATAAGGTTTGCAGTTAAATTAGGGTTTACCTTGGATTCAGAATGTGAAAAGCTTATCTATGAATTAGCTCCTTTATTAGAGGGTATTCCTGCTTCAAGACTTTATGATGAAGCTTTAAAAATGTTTTTAACAGGAAAAGGACTGCAAACATTCGAAATGCTTCGACATTATGGTTTGTTTTCTGCGCTTTTTCCTCAATCTGAACAATGCTTAGCTATTGAAGAAAATGGTTTTCCCCGGTTATTTATTGCAAGAGCTTTAGAAAATTCAGATAACCGTATTACTGAAGGTAAGAGTGTTACCCCTTATTTTTTACTATCAGCTTTTCTATGGGAGCCAGTACAGACATTAGCAGGTGAAAAAATTAAAAAAGGCGATGATACTAATTTTGCACTTCAAAATGCTGCTAGCGATGTTTTATCAAAGCAGGTAAAGGCATTATCTATACCAAAACGAGTTACTCAATCGATGCGGGAAGTTTGGTTGTTACAGGGAAGATTCAGCAAACGAATGGGTGCAAGGCCTTTTCGCTTATTGGAGCATCCACGGTTTAGAGCTGCCTACGATTTTTTATTGTTACGTGCTGAAACCGGAGGCGCTGAAAAGGAACTGGCTGAATGGTGGACAAAATTTCAATTTGCAAATGATGTTGAGCAGAAGAAAATGGCTCGACCTCCAAGAAAGCAAAAAAAGAGAAAGAAAAAAATAGTCAAGCGAGCAACACCAAAGAATGATGGCTGAAGTATATATAGGGTTGGGCAGTAATCTTGAAAATCCAGCTGAACAAATCAGGCGAGCTAGAGTAGTTATTGCTAAGCAAGCAAATATTTCCGAGATTAATTTTTCAAGCTTGTATAGTAGCCCTCCAATGGGGCCACAGGATCAGCCTGACTATGTTAATGCAGTAATGAGTGTTGGTACTGATTTATTTGCTATAGATATATTAAAAGTGTTACAAAAAATTGAAAGTGATTTTGGACGCGTTAGAAAAGGCCAACGGTGGGGAGCGAGAATTTTAGACCTTGATTTGTTGTTATATGCAGACCAACAAATTAATTTGCCAGATTTAATTGTTCCTCATATAGGGCTATCTGAAAGAGCATTTGTAATGTATCCATTAGCAGAAATAGCACCAGGAAATTTGCTGGTTCCAGGAAAAAAAACAATTAAACAATTGCTTACTAATTGTTCTTTGGATGGTTTAGAGAAGTTGGCGTAATGGCTTTAATTGAAAATAAACTCGCACCTCAGGCTCTTTCAATACTTGATTTATTTGCAATGAAGCAGGCTGATGAAAAAATTAGCTGTTTAACGGCCTATGATGCAAGCTTTAGTTTACTGGTAGATCAGGCTGGAATTGATATTATATTAGTTGGTGATTCACTAGGAATGGTGGTTCAAGGTAAAGCAACGACAGTTCCTGTTTCTATAGATGAAATGGTTTATCACTCGCGATGTGTGACTCATGTAAGAAAACGAGCATTTGTCATCTCTGACTTACCTTTTTTAAGTTATTCTTCAATTGATCTTGCTTTAATAAATGCAGCCAAGCTTATGCAGCAGGGTGGCGCGCAGATGGTGAAACTTGAAGGTGCTCATGCTTCTATTATTGAATCTTTAGTTAATTTTGGAGTACCTGTTTGTGGACATTTAGGCTTGCTGCCACAATCTATTAATCAGTTAGGTAAATATAAAATTCAAGGAAAAAATGATCAAGATGCGGAGAAAATTATGGATGATGCAAAGCAAATTGAACAAGCAGGTGCTAGCTTATTGGTTCTTGAGTGTGTTCCTTCAGGTTTGGCTGCAAAAATTTCAAAACAACTGAAGATACCTGTAATTGGTATTGGTGCAGGCCTAGCCTGTGATGGTCAGGTCTTGGTGCTGTATGATATGCTAGGAATCAGTCTAGGGGAGCGTCCAAAATTTTCTAAAAATTTTATGGAAACAGCGACAGATATTGCTGGAGCTATTAGTCAATTTCATCAGTCAGTTAAGCAATCAGAATTTCCAACTTTTGACCATAGCTATTCATAGTATGCAAAAAGTGAGATCTATTGCTCAATTAAAGAAAAATCTTCATCAATGGCGCAAACAAAACCTAAGTATTGCTTTTGTCCCAACCATGGGTAACCTTCATGAAGGGCATATAAAACTTGTTTTGGCTGCAAGAAAAAAAGCAGACAAAGTTGTTGTTAGTATATTTGTTAATCCAACTCAATTTGGTGTTGGCGAAGATTTTGAAAGTTACCCAAGGACAGAAGAGGATGATGAAATAAAACTAAAAGAAGCGTGCGCTGATTTGCTTTTTTTACCCTCTGTTCTTGAAATATATCCAGAAGCAATGGAAACTATAGTGTCTGTTACTAAGTTATCAACAAGGCATTGTGGTAAAAGTCGACCAAATCATTTTAATGGCGTTGCTACTATAGTTGTTAAATTGCTCAATATGGTTCAGCCTGACATAGCTTTTTTTGGGGAAAAGGATTTTCAGCAGTTGGCAATAATACGAAAAATGGTGAATGATCTAAATATTTCTTGTGAAATAATTGGAGTTGAAACAGAAAGAGAATTAGACGGCTTAGCAATGAGTTCTCGAAATAATTATTTAACAGAAAGTGAAAGAAAAATAGCGCCAAAGTTATATCATTCTATTTGTAAGGCGCGAGAAAATGTTCTTCTTGGCGTGAAAGATTTAAAAGTAATTGAGAAAGAGCAGTATGATTACCTGGCATCTTTAGGTTTCGTTGTGGATTATTTTTCTATTTGTAGATGCGATAATTTGCAGCCCGCCAAAGTCAGTGATAATGAAATAGTTATTCTAGTTGCTGCTAAACTCGGAAAGCCCCGTTTAATTGATAATATTTATTTTTCTAGATAGGCTTTAATAACTTTCACAACACGCAAGAACACGATTTAAAAAATAATTCATGAAAGTTTTATCATTTTTATTCATATTACTGCTGAGTGTTACAGTATTTTCAGCACCCACCCCATCACAAAAAAAGATAGAAAGGTTTGTTGATGCGTTAAAAAATATTAATTCACAACTGTCCCTTGTAAGTAGCGAAAGGGATATTAATACTCTGTTAGAGAGAAAAATTGATGTTTTAGATAAATTGCTTGCTCAGCTAAAGCTTGAAGAGGTAGATCAGTTGCCACCAGCCAACCTTGGGAGAAATATTGACCTGCTGGAGTCTCGGATTAAATTAAATAAGGAAAGAAACAACCTTATTGCTGCACAGCGAGATCAAATTAAGTTGGCAGAGCATAAAGTTAATTTGGCAATAAAAAAATATCTAGAATACTTAATTAAAGTATCAAAAAACTATCAGAGTATAGAGTCTATTGTCGGTCGATCTCAACACTTGCTAGATAAAAGCAGAAAAAAATCGAAAAAAATTGTTTTGCCCGAAGTAACTAGTGAAAGTAGTGTTTTTTTTGAGTTGAAAAGTAATTATCAGCGCTATAAGCAGACAAATGAAAGCTATCAGGATATTCTGAAATATGTTATCAGTAATCCTAGAAAAATATCTTCTGTCCATTGGTTTCAAGAGTTTTCCCTGTTGTCTGCAATTTCATATATAAATCACTTTGATTTTATCCGTCCAGTTAACTATAAACTAGCTCCTTTTAAAGTAGATGTGGGTGGGATAGTTCTCTCATTTATTATTTATTTTCTGGTTTATTTTTGTTACCCCTTTATTTTTAAATTCACTAGCTGGTGTGTTGAAAATTATGTGATTGATGAGAAAGCTGAGCAACAGGAGATGATTTATCATGAAATAAGAAAGCCTATTAGGGCTTTACTCATCTTTTTTGGGCTTAATTTAGGGACATATGCTTTTTTTTATAAAACAGATTATCGCTCGTCTTTAGAAGGGTTCTCTTTTATTGTTTACAGTATTATTCTTATTTGGCTGATTTTTAAGTTTATAGATAGCCTTGTTCTAGTTCAGATTCAAAAGCTATCAAAGGCTAATATTCAGTTAAGAAAAGAGCTATTTAACCTTGGGGTGCAAACCTCAAAAGGATTGGTTATTATGTTTTTTTTAGCTCTTGGTCTTAACCATTTTGGTATTAGTCTGACTGCAATAATGTCGACACTGGGGGTTGGTGGGCTTGCATTTGCTTTGGCTGCCAAGGACACGCTTTCGAATTTATTTGGTGGAATGACCATCTTGTTTGATAATGTTTTTAAAATGGGTGATTGGGTTAAGGTCGGTGATGTGGAAGGGACTGTGGCAGAAATTGGATTACGAAGTACCACCGTTCGAACTTTTGATAATGCCTTAATTACGATACCCAATTCATTGGTTTCGGTCTCGAGTGTGATGAACTGGAATCGTCGTGCTGTTGGGCGCCGAATAAAAATGTACATTAGCGTGACTTATGAAAGTGATATGGAAAATCTACGAAAGGGGGTAGAGGATATTAGGAATATGCTCAAAGTACATCCTGATATTGCAAACCCTGAGCATAAACATGCGATCAAAATGATGGGGTTTAAGAAGTTTATGTCGAAAGAAGATACTCAAGGTATAAAATCGAATCAGTTGGTTTTTGTAGATAGATACAATGATTTTTCTATTGATATATTGTTTTATTGTTTTACTAGAACGGTTAATTGGGTGGAGTGGTTAGCCGTTAAAGAAGATGTGCTCTACAAGATTGCAGAAATATTAAAAAAAAATCATTTAGAATTTGCTTATCCTACGCAAGTAAGAATTCATCGGGAAGAGAGTGCTCGAGATGTCGCTAGTAGTGCTTTTAAATAAAGTTGAGTTTTTTATAAAGGAAGTAATCGAGAATTAAAGTCTAAAATTACAGAGCAGTAGATGTGGAAACCTCGTTTAAGTAAGTCCTGGTTAGCAGCTTTACCATACTAAGATAATTTGAAAGGAAGTAATAATTGGGGCATAATACTCGACCACATAGCCATCTAAGAACTAATATGCAAATTACCATGCTTAAAGCAAAATTACACAGAGCCACAGTAACCCATTCAGAATTGGGTTATGAGGGGTCGTGTGCTATAGATGGCAAAATTCTTGATTTTTCAGGAATTAGAGAGTACGAGCAAATTCAAATATATAATATCAATACAGGTGGGCGTTTTACTACCTACGCTATTAGAGCTGAAGAAAGCTCTGGGATTTTTTCTGTTAACGGAGCGGCTGCTCGTCTTGCATGCCAAGGTGATCTGATTATTGTGTGCGCGTTTGCTGAATTTGATGAACATGAAATGAAAAATTACAAACCAACTTTGGTTTATTTTAACGAACAAAATGAGATAACTCATTCTAGTCATTCTATCTCTGTTCAAGTCGCATAACCTATTGGAATAAGTCCCTTAACTTAAGCTTCCTTCTTTACTAATCATAGTTATACTTTGCTCAGTCACGGGCGTGAATTCCAAGTTTTGTTGGGATGTTTTGATATAAAATTCTGCTAGAAAATGAGACAGGTAATTATCGGTTTTTATGTCCTTTATCAGGCTCTATCTTGAGCCTGATAAACTTAGAAGAAGGTTATTTAATTTTTGCTTCTTTATACATAACATGCTTCCGGGCCACAGGATCATATTTTTTGATCTCCATTTTTTCTGGCATGGTTCTTTTGTTTTTGGTTGTGGTATAGAAGTGACCGTTACCTTCTGAAGATACTAATTTAATTTTATCGCGCATTGTATTGTCTCCTTAAACTTTTTGGCCAGATTTACGTATATCTGCAAGAACTACATCAATTCCTTTTTTATCAATAATCCGCATTCCTTTTGTGGATAGTCTTAATCGTATCCACCGATTTTCACTTTCAACCCAAAATTTATGGTGATGAAGATTAGGATTGAATCGTCTTTTCGTTCTATTATTTGCGTGTGATACGTTATTTCCAGAAACAGGTCGCTTTCCTGTAACTTGACATACTTTGGACATGATTACCTCTGTCGTGCCTTGAATTCAAAAAGTTAGCCGACCTTTATACCAAAAAAACAGAGAAAGGTAAATAACAATGATGAAATAAATTTGGTAGAATCATTTATATTTATAAAATTTTGAGGCTATAAATGGCTATAAAACTCGGCATGGTCATGGATTCCATTGATCTTATCAATATTAATAAAGACACCAGTTTTGCTATGCTTTTGGAAGCACAATCAAGAAGCTGGGAACTCCATTATATGGAGCTTAATGATCTGTATCTGGATAATGGGCTTCCTTTTGCAAGAACCAGAACATTAAAAGTCCAAAGAGATAAAAAAAAATGGTATCAATTTATTGAGGAGAGGGATATTTCTTTGGATCAATTAGATACAATTATTATGCGCAAAGATCCCCCGTTTAATCAGGAATATATATATGCAACTTATTTATTAGAACAGGCAGAGCGAATGGGTGTGTATGTAGTTAATAAGCCACAGTCCCTAAGAGATGCCAATGAAAAACTTTTTACTGCCTGGTTTCCGCAATGTTGTGCAGAAACCTTAGTTGCCAGAGAACCTCAGCGATTTAAAAGTTTTTTGAAACAATATAAAGAAATTATTTTAAAACCTTTAGATGGAATGGGAGGGACTTCGATTTTTCATATTCGTGAAAATGATCCAAATCTTAATGTAATTCTTGAAATAATGACTGAATATTCCACACGTTTTATCATGGCTCAACGCTATCTCCCTGAAATAAAACACGGAGATAAGCGTATTTTACTAGTCAATGGAGAACCTATAGCCTATGCTTTAGCTCGTATACCTACAAAAGGTGAAACACGGGGTAATCTTGCTGCTGGAGGTAGGGCAGAAGGACGCGAACTGACAGAAAGAGATCTTTGGATAGCTAAGCAAGTGGGGCCGACACTAAAAAAGAAAGGATTAGTTTTTGTTGGTATTGATGTTATTGGTGACTATTTAACTGAAATAAACGTGACTAGTCCAACTTGTGTTCAAGAATTAGATAAAGAATATGGACTTAATATAAGTGGGCAACTTATGAATCATATTGAAAGTGAGTTAAAAAGCAGAAATAAATAAATTTTTAGTTTTAAGAAATATAATATATTTGAGCAAGGGAGCCTTGGCGCATTAAATTGTATATGATGCAAAGAAGAAGTAAAAAAACCTTCGGTCGAGCCAAGTACAGCGGATCATCATAAGCATCTATTTGGAGCAAAATAAGTGATAGAAGACACCGTAAAAACTTGAATGAAGTATATAATATAAATTGTATTTGAAGTATCAGTACTTGTCTTTTCGTATTTTAGACCCATAGTGGATGAAACGATAAATTATGATACTTTCGCTAACTATAGAGCTTTAATAATGGCAACGACAACACCTAAACATTCATTTTTACAACCTGCAGTTTCTGTGCAAGATTCTTTGCTTATGACACTGTTTATTGCCGTAATTATTCATGTGGTAATTTTATTGAGTGTTAGATTTGCTGTTCCTCAACCCGATAAGTTCAGCAAACAAATTGAAATAACTTTAGCAACGCTACCCTCAAAAAAAGCACCAAAAAAGGCCGATTTTCTTGCTCAGGATAACCAGATAGGTGGAGGTGTTGAAAAGAATAAGCCAGAGCCAACAAAACAAAAAATAGCAAGTCGGGGCGATAGTGAGATGAAACCACCAGATCAACGCCAATCTCAAGTAGAAAATAAGCCTCAAGCAGAAAAAAAATTGATAACACAAATACAAGCTGAGCATAAAATTACAATTACGAATAAGGATTTGCCTCCTTCAGAGTTAGAGAAACCTAAGGTGACGGAAGAATCCTTGAGGCGACAAATAGCTGAATTAGGTGAGCAATTGAGGAATAGTAAAAAAAGTTCAGAGAAAACTAGAATCAAGTTTGTGAACTCTGTAAGTACTCATAAGTCTATTACAGCTCAATATATAAAAGATTGGAAGGCTAAGGTTGAACGAGTTGCAAGTCTTAATTATCCCGAAGTTGCAAGAGAGTTTGAGGGGAGCTTGATGATGGACGTTGGTATAAACCGTGATGGAACTATTTATAGTATACGAATTACTAAATCATCAGGGAGAAAAGCACTTGATGATGCAGCAAAACGTATTGTAAGACTTAGTGCTCCTTTTCCCGTTTTACCTGCACAATTATTAGAGGAATTAGATGTTCTAGCGATACATAGGGTATGGAATTTTAAAGACCAAAGTGCTGTGGTTAGATAATAGATAAGGGTATTTATGGCTAGTATAAATTATTTAAGTGATCAATTTTTAGTGGCTATGCCTAATCTTACTGATTCTCAGTTTTCTCATACAGTCAGTTATTTATGTCAACATAATGAGGAAGGAGCTTTAGCTATTGTTATTAATCGACCAGCAGAGATGAGGTTAGGTGATATTTTTGACCAAATGAATATAACGACAACCTCTGAGAATATAAGGAATTCGCCTGTTTTTTCCGGAGGTCCAGTTCAGCTTGAAAGAGGATTTATTATTCATAGTAAAATTGATGGAACTTGGGATTCATCTATTTCAATTTCAGAGTCAACGTGCTTAACAAGTTCTCGTGATATTTTGGAAGCTATTGCTGAAGATAAAGGTCCTGATAAATTTCTGGTAGCTTTAGGCTATTCTGGCTGGGGTGCAGGTCAATTAGAACAAGAAATTATTAATAATGCTTGGTTGAATGCGCCTTATGAAGAAAATGTTTTGTACGAAACTCCTGTGAGTCAGCGTTGGTTAACGGCAGCGAATCAAATAGGTGTTAATATTACACAATTAACCGCTCCTGCTGGGCATGGGTAATATAGACCCACTAGCTAGTCAAATAAATTCTGATATCTATTTGGGGTTTGATTTTGGAAATAAAAAAATAGGGGTCGCTGTGGGGCAAATTACAACAGCTATTGCAAGCCCTTTAAAAACCATTCGGTCTATTAAGCAGCAGCCAGATTGGACGCTCATTTCCCAGCTAATCCATGAATGGTGTCCTGTTGGTTTGGTCGTTGGCATTTCTAGGCAAGCGGATGGGTCAGATAATCCGATTACACCTAGAATGTTAAAATTCTGTAGACAACTGGAAGGTCGTTTTAACCTCCCTGTGTATCAAATAGACGAAGCATTCTCTACCTTTGAAGCAAAGCAAATGCTATTTGATGATCTTCATGTTAATGCAAAGAAATTATGGGATGTACAAGATCAATTAGCTGCCCAGCTAATATTGCGGAGTTGGTTAAATATAAAAAATAAAGACTAATTTTTTAACTTGCTCCAATAAGAAGTTATATAAGGAACGTTCATGAAATAACTTGAATCTTCTGGCTTGTCTTTTGCCCCTGCCCAAACGATCTCAAGAGGCGCATAGCTGCTCCACGCTACGAATGAGATCGTTTGGGCAGAAACAAAAATCCTGTGTCCTAATTGTTCAAGTTATTCCGCACGTTCCTAAGAAAATCCTCGTGAAAAACTCAAGTACAAATGAAGTGATTTGAAATTTCAAATAATGCCATGTGAACTTAGCTTTTTTGTTCAATGGTTTTAGTTGTTTGACTTTAAAGCAAAATCTTGGTCAATTGCACTTTTATATTGCAAGTCATCAATAACAACCACGCCGCGTAATAAGTCTTTGTTAGAAATATTCCGAATTAAAAGGTCGGCCTTACGGACACATAAATTAATGTGACTAAAGGTTTTTTGCGATAAGGATTCTGTTTCAAAATTTTCTTGTTTAACGGCCAAGACGGCATTATCAGTAAAGATAACGGTGTCGCCTGACTGGGTTTCGTTTAAAAAAGTTGATGGAATTGGAAAGTTATCAACAATATGTAACATTATACGCCTCATTTATTTAATAATATACATTATATAATTGCCTTAACCGTATGAAATTATATGTTTATTATAATAGTACAAAATTAATAATTCGGCTAATTTTTTATAAACATTTTTTATACGTGATATTAAAGAGTAGGTTAGTAGGAGGTAAATTACTGCGGGCAAGTTCAAAAGGTTTAAATATTACTTAAGAAAAATGACATGTCTATTACATTTTTATTTAATATAAAGAAATAATCTATGCATTATACGTCTATAGTTAACTAAAACAGTCTCTGCTATAGTTGTTCTTGTCAATAACGACTTTAAATTTATAATAGGGTTTTACAATGAGCGATTTATATAAAGATATTTTAACTGGAGCAATGTTTGTATTTGGTTTATTTGGTTTTATTTCAGGTGAGTTCATCATCTCGTCTACTTTATTTGCTACTGCTGCAATAGCTAGCAATATTAATATAAATAGAAAGATGGCGAAGGATGTGTGATTGTCATGAATATGACTAGTAGATATTTTTCGAAGGTTACATGATAAATTCTAAGGCATTTTGCCTTAGAGCTCTATCATCTTAATAATAAATAATATTATAGGTGATGATTGAGTCCTGTCTAAGATGTTTTTTTAAAAGCCATGGAAATTAAATTTCTGCTTTTTGATCGCGGTCTAAGAGGTTTTGAACGGCAGTGCGAGGGTTTAGATTTTCATATAAAACTTTATAGGTTTGTTCAGTAATAGGCATGTCAATTCTATGTTTTAAAGACAGTAAATAAGTTTCCCGAGCAGCTGATAGCCCTTCAATTTCTTGCCCTATTGTTTCAATCGTATTTTCCTTGTTTTCCCCTTTTCCTAAAGCTAATCCGAACCTACGGTTTCTCGACTGATTGTCTGTACAGGTTAAAATTAGATCGCCTAATCCTGCAAGTCCCATAAATGTATTGGGTTGCCCCCCTAGTTTGATGCCGAGACGAATGATTTCCTGGAGTCCTCGAGTGATAAGAGCGGCTCTAGTATTTGCACCAAACCCAAGTCCATCAGCAATTCCAGCAGCGATAGCAAGTACATTTTTAATCGCGCCTCCTACTTGAACTCCAATGATGTCCTGGCTTGTATAAGTTCTAAAACACTGGTTATGTAGTAGATTGGCTAGTTGGCGAGAAAAATCAGGTGTTTTTGAGGCTATTGTAATGGCAGTAGGTAATCCCCTGGCAACTTCTTCTGCAAAAGTAGGTCCAGATAAAATCGCAGTATGAATTTGTTTAGAAAGCTCTTGCTCTATGACTTGGCTTAAGAGTAAGCCATCATCAGTGTTAAATCCTTTTGTGGCCCAAGCAATTTTTGTTTTATGGTTTAAGAAAGGCTTTAGCTTTATTAGTGTACTTTTAAATGCATGGCTAGGAATTGAAAGCAGAATAATGTTGCTAAAATTAACAGCTGTTTCTAAATTGTCGGTTACGGATAGTGTTGTTGGAAAAGAGAGGCCTGGTAAATAATGATTGTTTTTTTTGTCTTTAGATAAGCAGGCAATATGGGAAGGGCTATGGCCCCATAACATAGTTTGGCAGCCATTTCTGGCTGCTTGAATTGCAAGAGCTGTTCCCCATGAGCCAGCACCAAGGATGCTGATAGTGGATGGCATCGAGGTTAATTAACAGTGTTAGAGCCTGGCGTTTGTTGTAAATGCTGAGAATATAAAGCATCAAAATTAACTGGTGCTAGAAGTAATTGTGGAAATCCTCCCTTTGCAACAAGGTCGGATACAACTTCTCTAGCATAAGGAAATAGGATGTTGGGGCAAAAACTACCTAGCATTGGACCCATTTCTTGTTCTGAAAAATTTGAAAGAGAAAATATTCCTGACTGAGTCACTTCAACTAGATAAGCAGTTGTGTCCGCACACTTTACCGTAACGGTTACTGATAAGGATACTTCAAATAATTTATTTTCTAAAGTCTCAACGTTAGTACCTAGGTTGAAATCTACAGTAGGTTCCCATTTTTCTGTATATATTTTTGGAGAGCTCGGAGATTCAAAAGAGATGTCTTTGGTGTAAATTTTTTGAATAGCGAATTGTTTTTCTTCAGTTGCGTTTTCTTCGGCCATAATTTTCTATGATTGATAAGGTGTTAGGGTTGGAGTTTATAGCAATCTATTAAGAATAAAGATTAAAGTAGGGCTTGGTATATTGGAACCTTAATATGAATTAAATTATTGCTGTCTTTGTGAAAAACTTAGTTTAATTAATCTTTGTTTTTACTGGTATTTTTTATCGGTAACTTGCTGTCTTCCCAAGACTGCATGCCTCCAGTAATATTATAAACATTTTCAAAGTTTTCTTTTGTTAATGTTTTACAGGCGGCAATTGAGCGTGTCCCTGTTTGACAAACAATAATAACAGTTTGTTTTTTGTACTGCTCTATTTTGTTAACTGTTTCTGAAAATTTGTTGAGCGGTAAATTAAGTGAATTTTCAATATGCCCTTTTATATATTCATGTGGGTCACGTACATCAACAATAATAGAATCAGTATTATTCATTTTTGCCACAGCAAGCATTGGCGATAGACCTTCAAATTTATTGAAGCTACTTTCTATTAATTCTTGAAGTAATAAATAAAGAACAACAATAAGTGCTAAAGAAAGCAAGTAGTGGTTGGAAATAAATTCTATATATTGATCCATTAGTTAAGTTTCTATAGAGAGTTAAATTATACTGAGTAAGACGGGTGGCTTCTAAATTGCGTGATTTTATAACATCTGAAAGAAATTTGCACAAAGTATCTTATTTTTGTAAAGTTTATTTGCTTATGTTTTTCAGTTATTTTAATATTTTTAAGCAATAAAAAATACTTTAACTCTATGAATTAAAAACGTTTACTTGATTAGAAAAGTTGTATTATTATTTAGATAGCGGGGGGGAATATCTAATTAACAATTTGTGCAAAAAACTTCTCTCATCATGCGTATAAGTTGTAGCATGCGATCATCGTCGATAAAATAATAAACTCGATTAGCTTCTTTTTTATGCCCGAGAATATCTTTTTCTCTTAAAATAGCTAAGTGTTGAGATATATTGCTTTGGCTAGTGCCAACTTGTTCAACGATATCTTGTACGCTGATGGACTCAGTGCCTAGTACGCATAGTATTTTTAAGCGCAAAGGATGTGACATTGCTTTTAAGCAACGCGCAGCGCGATTGATGTCTGCATCATTATAGTGTTCCATCTCACTGCTGTTTGCCATTTGTATTAAACCTTTTTGATTGAAGTTTAGTAATGATCGAATAATCCAGTTTAGAGTATTCATTGATTCTAATATACCATAAATTATAAAAATAGTAGAGTAATTGTCAAAATTCAGCCCTTTATGTGTGAGACAATTGCTAAATTTTTATCAGAAGACTATTTATAAATTATTATTTATTGATAGATAATGGAGAGTATCAGTTATGTTGAGTCGACCAAAACCATTGGTTTTATTAATATTGGATGGGTTCGGGTATAGTGAAGACAAGAGTAATAATGCAATTTATATGGCAAAAACACCATGCTGGGATCATTTACAAAAAAATAACCCTACAACTTTGCTGGATTGTGCAGGAGATTCTGTTGGATTGCCTGATGGTCAAATGGGTAACTCAGAAGTTGGTCATTTACATATAGGTAGTGGTCGGTTAATTCGTCAAGAATTATCTAAAGTTAGTGAAGCAATTAATAAGGGTAGCTTTTTCTCTAATGAAGCGTTATGTAAGGCAGTAGATACTGCTATAGAAAAAAATAAAGCATTGCATATTATGGGGTTGCTTTCAGCCGGAGGTGTTCATAGTCATGAATTACACATTGCTGCGATGATTGAGCTTGCTGTTAAACGTGGTTTAAAAAGGGTTTATTTGCATGCCTTTTTAGATGGGCGAGATGTGCCACCTAAAAGCGCAATGGAATCAATTAAATTAATGGAGGCAAAGTTTGCAGAGCTGGGTGCGGGGCAAATTGCTTCTATTACAGGCCGGTTTTATGCTATGGATAGAGATAGTCGCTGGGAGAGAGTACAGAGTGCTCATCAATTAATTGCTAAAGGCGAAGCTGAGCATCATGTTAATTCTGCTGAACAAGGGTTAGAAGAATCTTATGCTAGAGATGAGACAGACGAGTTTGTTTTGCCAACAAGTGTACTAAATGAAAATGGGCAAGTCATTGTTTTAGATCCAGAAGACTCAGTAGTTTTTATGAATTTTAGGGCTGACAGAGCAAGAGAGATTTCTCGGGCATTAACAGAAGTTGATTTTAATGAATTTGAGCGTGGTTGCGAACCTCACCGGGGCTGCTATGTTACGTTGACTCAATACCATCAAGATTTTGATTATCAAGTTGCATTTCCTCCTGTTGATGTAAAAAATGGTTTAGGTGAGGTGTTAGCAGACTCAGGATTGAAACAACTTCGTTTGGCTGAAACAGAAAAATATGCCCATGTGACCTTCTTTTTTAATGGTGGTAGAGATGAGCCTTTTGAAAATGAAGATCGAATTCTAGTTCCTTCACCAAAAGTCAAAACCTATGATATGCAGCCTGAAATGAGTGCTGCTGAAGTAACGGATCATATGGTAGAGGCGATTAAAGGCGGAAAATATGATGTGATTATTTGTAACTATGCTAATTGCGATATGGTTGGTCATACTGGTGTTTTTGAGGCTGCGATAGTTGCTGTAGAAACAATTGATCAATCATTGCGGAAGATAGTTGAAGCGCTAGAGAGTGTTAGTGGGCAACTGTTAATCACAGCAGATCATGGTAATATTGAGAAAATGGTTGGTGAAGGGACTGGTCAGCCACACACTGCACATACAACGAACCTTGTGCCTTTAGTCTATGTTGGTGGCGAAAAGCCATTATCTGAAGGTGGTTGTTTGTCTGATTTGGCACCCACTATGCTTAATATTTTGGGCGTTACTCAACCAGCAGAAATGACGGGACGATCTCTAATTTAGTCGTTGATGCATTTCCATTGTGTAGCTAAAGATTTTCTATCAATAAATGTTTAATTTATTGATAGAAAGCTATACTTTGAAGATGATAGGTTTGAATCATTAAACTTTGATATGAAATTAAGATATTTTTTGTTCTTTATTTTTTTTGCTGGTTGTTCATTTTCTTCCTTAGCTTTGGCAGAAAATGTAGAAAGTAAAACTAAAGAGTTAACCGTTTTACAAAAAATGATTAAGAAGATAAATCAGAAGATAAAGGGGTTAAAAACAAAAAAAAATAGTTTATTAGTTGAATTAAAAAAATTAGATGTTCAGTATGGGGAAATTAGTGTTGAGCTAAAGGATCTGGAAGAGAATAATAGGCAACTGAAAGAAAAGCTAGAACATAACCGGCAGCTGAAGAAAAATAAACAGCAAGAAATAGATTCTCAAAAACAAGGTTTAGAAAGCTTGGTAAAAATTGCTTATGGAATGGGGCGGCATGAAAAAATAAAGTTATTGTTAAGCCAAGAGGATCCTTCTGTGTCAGGAAGGATGATGGTCTATCATGATTATTTGAATAAAGCGCGATTAAAAAAAATTACAATTATTAAGCAAGGATTGCAACAACTACGTGATTTAGAGTTGGAAAATATTAGAGAAGCTGAAGCTTTACAAGTTAAATTAAAACAAGTAAAAAAGAAAAAGTCTGTTTTATTGGAAACTAAATCTAAACGAGAGGTCTTAATTGCTAAAATTAACAAGCGTTTTTCTAGGAAAAAACAGAAGTTAAGTCAATATAAAGCAAGCGAAAAAAAATTAAAGGGGATCATTTCATCCTTACAAAACAGCACTAATGATTTTTCCTACGAGAAAGGAAGTTCTAAGCGATTTAGCTTATTAAAAGGAAAACTGCCCTGGCCCCTTCAAGGAAAGATCAAAAAGAAATTTGGTGCACAACGTTCTGATACGCGCTGGGATGGCGTGTTAATTTCTGCAAAGGAGAGTGCGGAAATTCGAGTTGTGGCAAAAGGGCAGGTTGTTTTTGCTGATTGGTTGCGTGGATATGGATTATTAACTATTATTGATCATGGTGGTGGTTATATGACGCTTTATGCTTTTAGTCAAAGCTTATATAAAAAAGTAGGAGAACGGGTTAAAGCAGGTGATGTTATTGCTGTGGCAGGTCAAAGTGGAGGGCGATCAGAGATAGGGTTATATTTTGGTATAAGGAAAAAAGGTAAGCCTGTTGATCCAGTAAAATGGTGTCAAAGAAATCGACATAAATAGGAAAGATGAGAAGCGTTAGAGATGTGTTAGAATATGAGCCTTTTTTCGAATGTAAGTTTGAATTTAGATTTTAATATAAATTATTTAGTTAAAAATACAAGTATTTTGGAGTGTTAAAGCACATGCTTAAAAAGAAGAATAGTGTCATTTTGTTTCTGGGTGTCATATTAGGCGTTCTACTGAGTGTTGGGAGTTCTGTTTTTGCCGAGCGTGATAAAAGCGTGATTGAACCCATGAAGCAGCAAGAGGTGACTTTACCTTATGATGAGTTGCGCGTATTTACTGAAGTGTTTGGTAGAATTAAAAGGGATTACGTTGAACCAGTTTCAGATAAAAAATTATTAGAAGATGCAATTAAAGGGATGTTATCAGGTCTGGATCCACATTCTTCTTATTTAGACACTGAACAATATAAAGACTTGAAAGAAGGAACTACAGGGCGATTTGGAGGGTTAGGAATTGAAGTCACAATGGAGGATGGTTTTGTTAAGGTTGTGTCGCCAATAGATGATACGCCAGCAGAGAGAGCCGGTATTAAAGCTGGTGATCTGGTTGTCAGACTTGATGAAAAGCCTGTTAAGGGAATGACCTTAGCAGAAGCGGTAAAAATAATGCGAGGAGAGCCGGGGAGTGATATTTTGCTTACGGTTGTTAGGGAAGGGGAAGAGGCTCCTCTTAAAATAATGATTACTCGGGCAATTATTAAAGTTAAGAGTGTTAAGAGCAAAATTCTTGAGAAGAATTTTGGCTATATACGGATTAGTAGTTTCCAATCATCAACAGGACAAGGTGTTTTTAAAGCTGTTGCTGAATTGAAAAAAGAAAATAAAGGTAGTTTAAAAGGTGTTGTTTTAGATTTACGAAATAATCCAGGAGGCGTTTTAAATGCGGCCGTAGAAGTAAGTGATGCTTTTTTAGAAAAGGGTCTAATTGTTTATACTGAAGGAAGAATTAAAAATTCTGAAATGCGCTTTAACGCAGCACCAGGAGATGTAATCGACGGAGTACCGCTTATTGTTCTGATTAATGCAGGGTCTGCGTCAGCATCAGAAATTGTTGCGGGTGCTCTGCAAGATCATAAGCGAGCCATTATTATGGGAGAGAAATCTTTTGGGAAGGGATCGGTACAAACAATTTTACCTACAAGTGGGAGTGCAGCTGTTAAGTTAACGACTGCTCGATACTATACTCCATCAGGAAGATCTATCCAGGCGGAGGGGATTTCGCCTGATGTTGCTCTTGCTAGGGTAAAGTTAGAATCATTAAAAGCTTCAGAGTTTAAACCTGTAAAGGAAGCTGATCTATCTCATCATTTAGAAAATGGAAAAGCGAAAAAAGAGAATAAAGAAAAAGGAGGGAAAGATAAAGATGGGGATTCAGAATTAGATACGCGTGATTATGCTTTACATGAAGCATTAAATTTATTGAAAGGGCTGAGTATCATAAAATAAATAAGTTTTTAAAAGAATTTTATTATGGGGTAACAGGCTATTTAAGGATGGCTTGTTGACTTCCGCATCCAAGAAAAGGCTAGGAAATAATGGAAAAAAAAGATAATACACCTCTTTGGGTTTTTTTAGCATTCTCGAGTATTAATACTCGAAAAGGGGCTTTAATCCTTATTTGGAGTTGTATCATATTTAGCTTGTATTGCATTCCTTGGAGTTTGTTTTTTTCAGATCAGGAGTGGGTGGCTAGAATATTTCTCATTGATGACTGGAGCTGGTTGGCAATGATGATTCCTATAGTTATTTGGTATTGGCTGAGTCTGAGATGGGTAGATAAAAATACTGCTTGGGATGACTGATATTGTTGTTTTAGAAGAAAAAAAGGATAAAGAATGCTCCTCTTTATCCTTAGTTTGTATGTTTATAAACTCTGCTTTTCCTGTTTTTTATAATTAGCCTGTCCAATAAGCGGATTTTTAATAGATATTTTTTTAATTGGATGATGCTTGATATTGAACAGTAAAGTCATTCATGGTTGAAAGTGCTGTATCTAGTAGTTCTGGGCTCTCTAGTTGGAAGGCGTTGACGCCAACACGAACTAAATAAAAAACTTGATCTGGCATATAGTTACCTATAGCTCGTATCTCACTATTAAAGCCGTATCGGCTTCGTAATAGTTTTGCATGTGAAAATGATCTTCCGTCAGTGAATGCCGGAAATTCAAGTGCTACTAATGATATTTGTTCTAAATCATCGGCAATATCCTCAACTTTGTCTGATGGAGATAGTCTAATGCCGGTATTCTCCTTTCGGGCAAGAAGCTTTATTTTTTCTTTTTTCCATCTAGATAAAGATACAGTTATATTGCCTTTAGGTATTTTGTCGTCATCTGCAATATGGGTCCAGTTGTCCTCTATAATTTTTTTATCTTTAATAATTTTCATAAATTTTTTAATAGACTGCTTCTTTAAAGGGAATAATGCCAATACGTTCGACGGTATCTAGAAATATTTCAGCATCATATCGCTGTTTAATATAAACATCCAGAATGGTTGTGATAACGTTAGTGATTTGATCTTTTGCAACGGCAGGTCCTAGTCTTTTTCCAATGGCAGCTTTATTTTCAGATGAGCCACCTAGTGTAAGTTGGTACCATTCAACCCCTTTTTTATCGACACCTAAAATACCAATATGTCCCACACTTTGATGTGCGCAACCATTCATACATCCAGACATGTTGATTTTTAAATCACCTACATCGTGAATATAGTCCATATCATCTAATGCTTCATTAATTTCTTTGGCAATACTAATCGAGCTAGCATTTGCAAGTGAGCAAAACTCTAAACCAGGGCAGCAAATCATATCTGTAGCAGTGCCAATATTGGGCGTTGCCAGTGATAACAATTTTAGTTTTTCCCACAGCTCAAATAAGTCAGCTTGTTTTACATCAGCAAGTACTAGATTTTGTCTATGAGTAGTTCTGATTTCTCCAAAGCTGTATTGGTCGGCTAGTTCAGCAACTGAATCCAGTTGTTCAGATGTAATGTCACCCGGGGGGGTGTCTGGCGCTTTTAATGATAAATAAACTGCACGGTAACCTGGTGTCTTATGTTTTTCAGTATTATGTTTTACCCATCTTGAAAAATTAGAGTTTTGTTCTTTTTTTGATTCAAAACTAGTATCCTGACTGGCTTTTTCTTCATAGTTGGGTAAAGCAAAGTGAGCTTGAATATCTTTAATATGCTCATCACTTAACTCCATACCATTTTTTATTTGTTGCCATTCAGCTTCAACCCATTCGGTCATTTTTTGTATACCACTTTCTCTAACTAGTATTTTGATTCGAGCTTTGTATTTATTGTCGCGCCGACCATTGAGATTATATACACGAACAATAGCTTCCAAATACGAGAGTAGGTGTTTTCTTTCCAAAAAGGGCCTGATTACTTTACCAATAACTGGTGTCCTGCCCAATCCGCCACCGACTAATACTCTAAAGCCCACTTCCCCAGTGCCATTTTTGATTATGTGTAGGCCAATATCGTGAAGTTGAGTTGCAGCTCTGTCTTGTTCTGATCCACTGACAGCAATTTTAAATTTACGAGGTAGGTAGGCAAATTCAGGGTGCAGGGTAGTCCATTGACGAATAATTTCACAGTAAGGACGAGGGTCTTCAATTTCATCAATACACACGCCCGCTAAAGGATCTGTAGTGGTATTTCTTAAACAATTACCGCTGGTTTGAATGGCATGCATTTGAACGCTAGCTAAATCAGCAAGAATATCAGGTACATTTTTTAATTCAGGCCAATTGAACTGGATGTTCTGACGTGTGGTGATATGGGCGTAGCTTTTATCATATTTTCTAGCAACATGTGCAAGCATACGGAGTTGTTTTGATGAAAGTAAACCATAGGGTCCCGCGACTCGGAGCATGGGGGCGTGTGTTTGAATGTATAGTCCATTCATTAGGCGTAACGCTCGAAATTCATCTTCACCTAATTCACCTTTTAGATAGCGTTCGGTTTGCCCTCTAAATTGGCTGACTCTTTCGTTTAGTATGGTTTGGTCGTCGTTGTTGTATTGATACATTAAATAAAGCTAAGTTAGTTTCAAGCAAATAGTGAGTTCTTTAATCATATACTGAGATTGTTTAAATGACAAAGAATATTATATGGTGCTATTATTAAGAGTTGATAGTCATAATTATAATGGGTTTTAGAGCGAGGGGGTTATTTTGTTACGTTTGTTATTGATTTTTGCCAGTCTACTATTTTTGCCTGAAATGGCAATGGCTGAAGAGTATAAAGAGGACTTTACTAATTTAGGCCTTACGGGAACAGAGAGAGGGATTTATACGGTTCTGATTTTTATTATCGCGTACGGTTTTGTTATGGCTGAAGAATTTACGGGTTTGCGTAAGTCCAAACCGGTTATTTTAGCAGCTGGAATAATCTGGGCTCATGCCGCTATTTTGGCGAGAGATGCAGGCGTTTCTGTGGAACAATTGCATGAAGCTTTTGAATATAATTTAGCCGAATTTGCCGCTTTGATGTTATTTTTGCTGGTAGCGATGACTTATATCAATGCCATGGCAGAACGTAATGTATTTGAAGTTTTAAGATCATGGATGATTAGGAAAAAGTTTAGTTATAAGCAGCTTTTTTGGGTGACTGGAATTATCACCTTCTTTTTATCTGCAGTAGCAGATAATCTGACTTCTGCTTTGCTAGTGGGTGCTGTAGTGATGGCGGTTGGTAAAGGAAACGATAAATTTGTAGCTATTGGATTGGTAAATCTGGTGGTGGCAGCAAATGCTGGCGGAGCTTTTAGTCCTTTTGGCGATATTACAACTTTGATGGTCTGGCAAGCAGGGTATGCTGAATTCTTTGACTTTTTTGCGTTATTCATTCCTTCTGTTGTGAATTATGTTGTGCCTGCTGCTTTTATGTATATGGCAATACCGGATGAGCAACCCGCTGCTACAAAGGAGGATGTTGCTGCTGTGCTAAAGCCTGGTGCAATACAGGTTTGTGTTTTATTTTTGTTAACAATTGTAACCGCAGTCTGCTTTAAGCAGTTTCTACATTTGCCTCCCTTTATGGGGATGATGGTCGGGTTATCTATATTAATGATTTATGGTTTTAGTATTAACAAACTGTATAGCGATGAATCATTTGATATTTTTGATAAAGTTCGTGATGCTGAATGGGATACTTTGTTTTTCTTCTTTGGCGTTGTATTTGCTGTAGGTGGTTTAGGTTATATTGGCTATCTAGAGCTATTATCAGGTGCAATGTATGAAGGGTTGGGCGATACAACGGCAAATGTATTTGTCGGTATAATCTCAGCTATTGTTGATAATATTCCAGTAATGTTTGCCGTTTTGAATATGAATCTAGATATGGATTTATATCAATGGTTGCTGGCTACATTAACTGCGGGTACTGGTGGTTCTATGCTATCAGTTGGGTCTGCTGCAGGGGTCGCGCTAATGGGAACATCTAACCATAAATATACTTTTTTTAGTCATATGAAATGGACTCCGTATATTGCGATAGGGTATTTTGCAAGTATTTTTACACATTATTTGATTAATGGATAAAATAATTATTGTAAGAGCTTTGTGGGTATCTGCTGAGCCGGATATTTTTTAAAGCTTTATAAAATATAAATTAAATTGCATCTTTTTGGCTTAATGTTATATCGTAAGTTGGGAAGGTGCTTTTTTATGTATTAAATAGAGATCCAAAAACATTGGTGGTGTATATAAATCAGGCTCTGGGGGGGGTTAAAAAAATCAATATGTCTGAATTAATTAACTACACTAATATTAAACTTGTCTACACACACAATAGCTAAATTGATTCAGGGTCGCTATCTTTATTTAAGCTTGAAGAGTTTTCCTGTCCAGGCAATAAGAAATAGTACGGGGATACCCATTAAGGCAGTAACGACAAAAAAACGTGAATAGCCTATAGTATCAACAAATGTTCCTGAATATCCCCCTAAAATCTTAGGAAACAATGTCATTAGTGAGCTAAAAATAGCATATTGTACAGCGGTAAATGAAATATTTGTTAAGCTTGATAAGAATGCAATAAAGGCTGCGCTTGCGAGACCTGCGGATAAATTATCTGCTGAAATAACAATGATTAGCATCATCATGTCGTGGCCTGATTCAGCCAGTACCATAAATAGTAAGTTGGTTAAAGCTGATAGTAATGCTCCTAAGAAAAGAATTCGCATAATACCATACCTGACAGCAAGTATGCCACCAAGAAAACCACCTGCAATAGTCATTAATAAGCCAAAGCTTTTGACCACACCAGCAATTTCAGGTTTAGTAAACCCAAGATCTTGATAAAAGACATTGGAGATAACGCCCAATAAAATATCTGAAATACGGTAAAGGCCGATTAACGCTAAGAGTATCCAAGCTAAGGACCAGCCAAATCGATGAAAAAAATCTTTTATGGGCTCAAGATAAGTTTGTTCAATGATTTGTTGTTGGGCAAGACCTGATTGGATCACAAGCTTAGCTATTATTGCCGCAATTAATAGAGCAAAAGCCAAGCGGCATAGCTCAATTAGGAAAGATGCTAATGGTTTATTGGCAAGTAGAGTAGATAAAGGTTTAATGCTTAAATGTGCAAAGCTAGAGCTGAAATAAAAACATGCAATAAAACCACTAACAGATAATATAAATAATAATAGGAAGCCTAAATTTTTTTGTTGACTAGGCGTGCTGGAATTTGAATTTTGCGGGCTAGGCTCAGCAATAACCAATGTAGTAATAATTCCTGTTAACATAATGCTGGCCATTACGAAGTAGGTCCACTGCCACGCTTGATAATTGTAGTTCTGCATTGTTGAGCCAAAATAGTTAGCTAAAAATAAGGCGCCAGCACCAGCGAGAATCATTCCAATACGATAACCTGCAATATAGCTTGATGATATTAATGTTTGCAAATCGCTATCCGCTGATTCGATTCGATATGCGTCAATAACGATGTCTTGAGTTGCAGATGAAAAACCTAAAAATACAGCTGCCCATGCCATTAAGTTAAGTGAGTCGACAGCTGGGTCAATTAATGCCATTGCACTGATTGCCAGCATGATCATAAATTGTGAAAAGAATAACCACGCACGCCTTTTTCCGAGAATTTTGGTCAAAAAAGGCAAGGGTAATTGGTCGATGAGTGGCGCCCAGACAAATTTGAAGGAATAACCTAGTGCAGCCCAGCTAAAATAGGTGACGGCTCCTCGTTCAACACCAGCCTCTCTTAACCAGAGGCTGAGAGATGAAAAAATCAATAATAAAGGGATGCCTGCAGAAATTCCTAGAAACAACATAGTCAACACTCGAGGGTGGGTGAATGTACTTATAGTTTCTTGCCAGCTTTTGTTAGGAGTTTCTCGGTTCATCATGAAGGCATGGTGTAATTATAATCAATAATTAATGGAGCATGATCAGAAAAACGTTTGTTTTTATAGATTTCTGTAGCTAAGACTTTGCCTCTTAAATTAGGTGATAAAATTTGATAATCAATACGCCATCCAACGTTATTAGCCCAAGCTTGTCCGCGGTTTGACCACCAGGTATATTGATGTTCTTCTTGCGCAATCTCACGAAAAGCATCGACAAAATCCATTTCATGAAATAATTTATCTAACCAGGCGCGTTCCGCAGGTAAAAAGCCAGAATTTTTTTGGTTACCTTTCCAATTTCGAATATCTTCATTTTTATGAGCAATATTCCAGTCCCCGCAAATAATATAGTCACGTCCTGATTCTTTCATTTGTATTAATTTTTCCATCATATGGTCCATGCAGCGGTATTTGACTTGCTGGCGCTCCTCTTTTGCTGAACCAGAAGGCATATATAGCGATATAACGCTTAAATTTGCAAACTTAGCTTCAATATACCGGCCTTCACTATCAAACTCATTATTGCCCATTCCCATAATAATTTCGTCAGGTTTTTTTCGACAATATAACGCAACCCCACTATAACCTTTTTTTTCTGCATCATGATAAGAACAATGATAGTTTTTAGGCCAAAATGCTTCCGCGATGAGTTGCTCTGCTTGGGCTTTAGTTTCCTGAATGCAAATAACATCAGCATCTTGTTTTTCTAACCAAGTAAAAAAGCCTTTACGTTCAGCAGATCTTATACCGTTTGTATTGAGTGAAATTATGCGCATAATAAAATGAATGTTGCAGAATTAGTGAGTAAATCGTATTATACTCAGTTCTCTTTTAAGTATGTAGCCCTTTTGGGTAATGTGGAAGTAAAATGAAACCAGAAATTCATCCAGAATATAAACAGATTACTGTAACATGTGGTTGTGGTAATAAATTTGAAACAGGCTCAGTATTAACTGAAGATTTGCATGTGGAAGTGTGCTCTTCGTGCCACCCTTTTTATACTGGAAAACAAAGAGTTGTTGATACCGCTGGGCGTGTAGATAAATTTCGCAAGAGATTCGGTAAATAAGTTGTTTTTATTTTTTTCTTGTGGATCGTTGATTAGTAGAAAAAGGTTCTAGATTTATGGCTAAAGATACAGTAACAATAAGGAATAATACTAATGGGAAAGAGGCAGATTTTTCTTTATTGAGAGGTACGGCTGGAACACCTGCAGTAGATATAGGTTCTTTGCATAAAGAGCTGGGCGCTTTTACTTTTGATCCTGGCTTTATGTCTACGGCAAGCTGCAAAAGTGCTATTACCTATATTGACGGCGAGAATGGTATTTTGCTTTACCGAGGATATCCTATTGAGCAGTTAGCAAAAAATAGTACCTTTTTAGAAGTCGCTTATTTATTAATGAATGGGGAGCTTCCTAGCGAAGTTGAATTATCCTCCTTTAAAGGTGAAATTAGGCAACATTCAATGATACATGAAGCATTAAGAGTTTTTTTTAATGGCTTTCATTATGATGCTCACCCAATGTCTATGATGGTAGGGGTGATGGGTTCATTATCTGCTTTTTATCATAGTGAACTTAATATGAATGACCCTGAACATAGGCGTATTTCAGCCATGCGAATGCTTGCAAAGGTTCCGACCATAGCGGCAGCAAGCCATCGACATTCGGTTGGTTGGCCATTTATCTATCCTCGATTAGACTTGGGGTATTGTGAAAACTTCATGAATATGATGTTTTCTTTACCAGGACAGCAATATATTGATGAAAATAATTATATAGACCCCATAGCTGTTAAAGCTTTAAATTTATTATTTATTTTACATGCTGATCACGAGCAAAATGCGAGTACTTCAACAGTAAGATTAGCGAGTAGTACAGGGGCTAATCCGTATGCGTGTATGGCGGCAGGAATAGCAGCATTATGGGGGCCAGCACATGGTGGAGCAAATGAAGCTGTGTTAAGCATGTTGGCGGAAATTGGAACAGTCGACCGAATCCCTTTGTACATTGAAAAAGCTAAAGATAAAAATGACCCTTTTAGACTCATGGGTTTTGGGCACAGGGTATATAAGAACTTTGACCCAAGAGCAACAATTACACGTGATACTTGTTATGAAGTATTAGAAAAGTTTCCAAGTGATGATCCCCTATTTGAGTTAGCTTTGGCTTTAGAAGAATTTGCACTGAAAGATGAATACTTTATTGAGAAAAAGCTTTATCCTAATGTAGATTTTTATTCAGGTATTATTTATAAAGCTTTAAAAATACCAGAAGATATGTTCACCGTTATGTTTGTGATCGCACGAACTGCGGGTTGGGTTTCTCATTGGCTGGAAATGATGGCTGAACCTGGACAGCGTATTGGTCGACCGAGACAAATTTATACAGGTTATGACACCCGTAACTATGTAGATTTAACTGATAGATAAAAATTACCTAGAGTAATTGTTCTAACAATTTTAGCATTAAAGTAGGCTAAAAAAAATATGTAAGCTGTTAGAATAATTGTGCTTAGGCCTTGTATCTTTTTGTTTGTTTATTATTTTAAAATAAGCTTTCTTCCTCTTCTCCTCCTGCATCATTGTTCTCTTCTTCGTTATTTCCTTCATAACTATTTATTTCATCTTGCTGGAATGAGAATTCTGTTGGTACTGTCTCATCTAAGAAGAATTCCCAAATACCAATAGAAGAATCTGTTTGAGCTAGTAGTCCTGTTTTAGGGTCAATGAAAGCTTTAGATATTCCTTTTGGAGCTAATAGGTCATGTTCAGGTTTGTTTTTTAAAGCAGCTTGCATAAAGTCTATCCAGATAGGGAGTGCTGCCTTCCCCCCTGTTTCACGTCGGCCTAGTGGAGTCGCGGCATCAAAACCTAGCCAGGCAGTTGCTGAAATACCTGCGCTAAAACCATTAAACCAAGTGTCTCTTTGTTCGTTAGTTGTACCTGTTTTTCCTGCGAGATCATTTCGGTTTAAGACTTTAGCGCGAGTAGCTGTTCCTCTTTGAACAACATCTCGTAATAAAGAGTTCATAAGAAAATTAATTTGCGGGGAAATAATTCGAGGAGCAACATGTGGCTCTCCAATATTTTTTTCTTGGCATAAAGGGCAGGCAGTTTTAGGTTCAGCTTGAAATATAATATTGCCTTTATTGTCCTCTATTCGGTCAATAAGATAGGGTTTAACTAAAAAACCCCCGTTTTCGAATACAGAGAACATGGTCGCCATTTGTAGTGGAGTTGCATATCCACTGCCAAGAGCTAAGGAAAGACTGTTTGGTAGTTGGTTTTTAGAAAAGCCAAAGCGTAGCGCAGTTTTGGTTACTTCTTTAATGCCAAGGTCTCTCAATAGGCGAATTGAAACAAGATTTCTTGATTTTCGTAAGGCTGTTCTTAGGGGGGTCATACCAAAGAATTTTTTACTGTAATTCTCAGGTCTCCATTCTCCTTCTTGTAAAGGGTCGTCAACCACAATCGGTGCATCATTTATTAAGCTTGCTGTTGTAAATCCTTGTTCTAGAGCAGTGGTATAGATAATAGGCTTAAAACCAGATCCAGGCTGGCGTTTTGCTTGTGTAGCACGGTTGTATTTATTATTGAAAAAGTCAAACCCACCCGTTAACGCTAAGATAGCACCATTAGTAGAATTAAGGGCGACAAATGCAGCTTCAACTTTCGGTATTTGTGATAACTCCCAAGTCTTATCGAATCTTTGTCTAACTTGAATTAAATCATTTAAGTTTAAAATATCTGTAATGGATTTTAAATTTGGCCCTAGTAAGTCTTGTGTTTTAAATTCTTTTGCCCACCGTATATTATTAAAGGGCAATTCTATTAAGGTGTTATCTTTGAGTTTAGCAATAGCAATATCTTTTTCTATTTTTATAATCTGGGCTGATTGTGTATCTCCAATAGTAGAAAAATCTGATGTATTGAATTCTTGCTTGTTCTTGTGTGGTAGGGAGTGATAGCCGTGTCTTTGATCATAGCTATGTAAAGCTGATCTTACTGCTCTTATAGCAGTTAATTGTAAAGAGCTATTAATCGTAGTAAAAACCTTCATTCCATTTGTGTATACCTCTTCTCTTCCGAAGTTCTCAAAAATTTCTTTCCGAGCCATTTCTGAAATATAAGGTGCAAGAGATTTTGATGTTGTCGAATGAATTGAAGAAGAAATGGGTTGATTTATAGCATGATCAAAATCTTGTTGTTTAATGTAATTGAGTTCAAGCATACGACGTAAAACATAATTTCTGCGTTGTAAAGCTCTTTCAGGGTTTGTTATAGGGTTGTAAATAGAAGGTGCTTTGGGTAGACCGGCAAGCATAGCTTGTTGTGAAAGGTCTAGCTCAGATAAATCCTTGCCATAATATGTTGAAGAGGCAGCGGCTATTCCATAAGCACGATGTCCTAAAAAAATCTTGTTTAAATAGAGTTCCAGAATTTTGTTTTTTGAATATTTCTTTTCTATTTTTAGGGCTAAGATTATTTCCTTAATTTTTCGTAAGTAGGTCTTTTCCCTGCTTAGTAGGAAATTTCGGGTAACTTGCATTGTTATTGTGCTGCCGCCTTGTTTTTTCTTGCCAGTTAGGATCAACTGAATAGCTGCACGTATTAACCCTTTATAATCAACACCTGGGTGGGAATAGAAATTACCATCCTCTGCTGCAAGAAAGGCATTAATTAATTGCTGAGGGACATCATCAATAGTGATAGGAATTCTTTTTTTTTCTCCAAATTGTGCTAATAAAACCTCATCACTACTATAAATCTTTAAGGGTACTTTATATTCAATTGCTTTGAGTTGTTCAATGTCAGGGAGTTCATCTTGTAACTTATTAAAAAAATAAACCCCAACTACTGCTATACAAAGAGAAGCCGTGGTGAAAAGGAAAAAAGTCCACTTTAAAACCTTAAACAAAAAATGATAAATAGTCACAATGATTTATTGGAAAGAGAAGAAAAAACTTTAAAAAGATCTCTTTTATAAATAAATGATTTGAAAGGCATTAGATAAATTGGTTGTGTCTAAAAATGGTTAGATTGTACTTCATTATAGTAGCTATTGATAGGGACGCGTTGTTTAATAAAAAATAGAGTTATAGGCTACTTTTAAATAATTTGGGAAAAATAAAAACACCGCCCTTAATGCCATTTTTTTTCACTATATCTATTTAATAACCTTTTTTTAATGGCTAAGTTATAAACTAATTAAAATAATATTATTATATTAAGTAATTGAAATATAAATATATTTGTTTTAATTTCGGGTAAATTTTGTTCATTTAATGTAAAAATTTAAAAGACTACTATACTTTGGAACTAAAGTAACTTTGATTGTTATAAATTAATTAAATTGACATTAAAAAACGTGATGCAAGTAAATAGTTATTTAAGTTTTTATATTATTAAAAGGGTTCATCAATGAACTGGTTGAAAAGAGGGCAATCTGCAGTGCTTGGTGTTGATATAAGTACTGCTGCCATTAAATTATTAGAATTGAGCTGGTCAGGGTCTAGGTATAAAGTAGAAAGTTACGCTGTTTCTCCTTTACCTTTAGATGCGGTGGTTGATAAAAGTATCACCGATGTTGATGTGATTGCAAATGCAATTAAAGCCGCTGTTAAGCAGTCTGGAACTAAAACAAAAAAGGCTTGTGTTGCAGTTGCAGGATCATCAGTGATGACTAAAATTATTTCAATGCCTGCAACGTTAAGTGAAGATGAGATGGAAGATCAGATCCTTGTTGAGGCTGATCAATATGTCCCTTATTCCTTAGATGAGGTTAATCTTGATTTTGAAGTACAAGGTATCACTGAAAATGACCCTGAAATGGTTGATGTTTTGTTAGCAGCTTCCAGGCGTGAAAATGTTGAGGATAGAGTTGAGGCGTTAGCCAAAGCAGGGCTGGAAGCATCAATCGTTGATGTTGAAGCTTTTGCTATGGAAAATGCATTTTCAGTATTTTCAGAACAATTAGCTGAAGCATCTAGCGAGCAGGCTGTGGCAATAATGGATATTGGGGCAACCATGTCTACATTAAATATTGTTCACAATAACCGAACAGTCTATACAAGAGAACAAAGTTTCGGTGGTAAGCAACTGACTGAAGAAATTCAACGTCGATATGGCTTATCGTTTGAAGAAGCAGGACTAGCAAAAAAGCATGGCGGCTTGCCAGACAACTATGGAGTTGATGTATTAGACCCCTTTAAAAAAGCAGTCATTCAACAAATCTCACGGTCATTACAATTTTTTACCTCTTCAAATGTTAATGAAAAGGTTAGTAGTCTTGTTCTGGCTGGAGGTTGCGCGTCAATAGCTGGAATGGATAAATTAGTAGAGCAGGATTTAGGTATTCCAGTTTATATCGCAAATCCCTTTATCAATATGGCGTTATCTAATAAGGTAAAACCACAAAGTTTAAGTAATGATGCTCCTTCAATGATGATTGCATGTGGACTGGCATTAAGGAGTTTTGATTAATGGCAAAAATAAATTTACTTCCATGGCGTGATGAACTTCGCCAACAGAAACAACAAGATTTTATCGCAAAATTAGGTTTGGTTGTTGTTATGACTTGTTTAATTTTTTCTTTGGGATATTTTTACATTGAAAGTATGAAAAGTCATCAACAAAGGCGAAATAAAATCATTGAAACCGAGATTGAGATAGTTGATAAAAAAATCAAAGAGATTAAAGATATTGAGACAAAAAAGAGCCAATTATTAATAAAAATTGATGTTATTAAAGAGTTACAGGAAAGTCGTCCACAAATAGTTCATTTATTTGATGAGTTATCTACAAGCACACCGGAAGGCATTTTTCTAACAAAATTTGTTCAGACGGGTAAAAATCTTGCCTTAACGGGTAGTGCTTTATCAAATGCTAGAGTCTCTGCTTATATGCGAAGTATTGATAAGTCTTTATGGCTTGAAGCTCCGGAATTAAAAGAAATTCAGGGGAGAAATCAAGCAAAAAATGACCGGTACAATAAATTTTCTATGCTTGCCAAGCAAAAAGGATCGGAGCCGAATAAACAGGGTGGTAAAAAATGATAAATTTATCAGAAGTTAATTGGGATTTTAATGCGGCAGGCTCATGGCCTTTGCCGATAAAAATAGCAACATTTGTCTTGGTATCTATTTTAGTTGGGTCAGCAGGGGTTTATTACATAACACTTGACCAACTCAACGAACTGGAACAATTTGAGAAAAAAGAGACTGAATTAAAAGCTTCATTTGAAAACAAACAAAAGAAAGCGATTAACTTATCAGATTATCGGGAACAACTGACTCAAATTGAAGCATCCTTGGGAGAAATGATTAAGCAAATGCCTACTCAGGCAGAGGTAGCAAATTTATTAATTGATATTTCTCAGACTGGATTAGCAAGTGGTTTAGAATTTCGACTTTTTAAGCCGGCAGCGACAATTCGAAAAGATTTTTACTCCGAGTTACCTATCAATATAAAAGTGATTGGTCGATATGAGGAGATAGGGCTTTTTGTTAGCGGATTAGCATCATTACCACGAATAGTAACGGTACATAACGTTAACATTTCTCCTGTTGGAAAGACAATAGATAAAAACTCTTTGTTGGCTATGAACGCAATTATCAAAACTTATAATGAAGAGTTAGATAGCGGTAAGAAAGCGAAAAAAAATAGGCGGAAATAATGATGAGCTTAACTGAAAAAATAGGGTTTCATAATAAAATAAAAGTAAGGCATCTTGGTTTTAGTGCTGTAGTCTTATGCTTATCTGGTTGTATTAATGACGATGTTAGTGATTTAAGCCAGTATGTTAAACAAGTTAAGGCTAGGCCAAAAGGAACGATTCAAGCATTACCAGAGATAAAAGTAGTTGAGCCGTTTATTTTTAATCCTGATGGATTAAGGGATCCTTTTAGACAGGTAGAAAAAATAAAGGAAGAAAAGTCGGCTGATATTTCCTCTAGTACAGGGATTGCGCCAGACACATCAAGAAGGAAAGAAGAATTAGAATCCTACCCTTTAGATACGTTACAGATGGTAGGAACATTAACAATGGAAGAAAGACTATGGGGGCTGATTAAGGCCAGTGATGGAACAATACACCGAGTTCAAAGAGGAAACCATATGGGGACAAATTATGGCGAAATTATTCGAATTTTAGGTGGAAAAATAGAGTTAATGGAAATTGTTCCTGATAAAACAGGTTCTTGGGTTGAGCAGCAAGCTTCATTACAACTGGCTGAGTGATTAAGGGTTACATGATGAGTATGAAAAATAATAGAACAATGAAAGTACAAGGACTTCGCCATTGTGGTGGAGTTGCAGCAGGGCTATTTATATTGATGGCACAAGCTCCTTCCGTAATAGCAGAAAATACAGCCATTACGGAATTAACTTCCATATCAAATTTAAATGTATGGGTTGAAGATAAAGCGATTACAGATGTGAGCTTTTCTTCCCTGTCAGGTGATAAGGTTCAAATTGAGCTGGCTTTAAATGGAGCAGTTGATGCACCCAAGGTTTTTCAAACGAATAACCCAGCAAGAATTTCTCTAGATTTTGCAGATATACATAGCAATTTAGATAAAAAAATGTTTAAGGTTAATCAAGGAGCTGTTAAAGCAGTTCATGTCGTTGAGGCTGTGGGTAGGACACGAGTCGTTATTAACCTTGCAGAAACGGCCTCTTATGATTTAGATGTTGTCGACAATAAGGTTAAGGTTGTTTTGGAACCATTGGCTTCAGTAGGTTCTGAATATAATTTGAAGTCTCCAAAATTAAAGAAAAAAGCAAAGCCAGATCTTTTAATGAAGAAAGAAAATTCTAAAGGGTCAAAAAATGGTGCAAAGTCACTTAGCTTGAAGAATAAAGCAAAGCTTAGAAAATCAAATTTATTTCCTGAACAAGCTATTAAAAATATTGATTTTCGTAGAGGACCAAAAGGTGCAGGGCGCTTGCTTATAAATCTTTCATCTACTAATACAATCGTTGATATGAAAGAGCAGGGTGGAAAAGTTATTTTAAATTTTCTAAATACTAAACTACCCGAAAGACTAGCAAAAAGCTATGATGTATCCGATTTTGCAACACCGGTACAATCAATAGATGCACAAGCCAAAGGGAATGGGGTGTCGTTAACAGTCTCTTTAGGTGGAGGTCATTATGATTACTCATCTTATCAGTCTGATGGTATGTTGGCAGTAGATTTTATACCGCTGTCAATGGCTGAAAAGAAAGCCATGTTAAAAAGTAAGTTTCCTTATTCAGGTAAAAAATTAACCTTTAATTTTCAGGATATTGAAGTAAGGTCTGTTTTACAAATCCTTGCTGACTTTACTGGACTCAATATTGTTGCAGCAGATACGGTGGGCGGAAATGTAAGTTTACGTTTAAATGATGTGCCTTGGGATCAAGCTTTGGATTTAATCCTTAAGTCTAAAGGTTTAGCAAAAAGAGAAATGGGAAATGTTGTTTTGGTTGCGCCTTCAAAAGAAATAACCAAGATTGAGAAAGAAGAGTTAGAAGCTAAAAAAGTAATACAACAGCTAGAACCATTAAAAACTGAATATTTACAAATTAACTATGCAAAAGCAGAAGATATTTTACAATTATTAACTGGATCAAATGTTGTGAAATCAGTGACTCAACTGAATAAATCTAGTTCAGGCTCAGGTTCAAACTCAGGATTGTCAGGTGGTTTTGGAGGTTTTAGTGGGAATAATTCAAGTTCAAGAGGATCAAGATCAACTGAATCTTCTGAAATGCAAGGCATGTTATCTGCGCGAGGAAGCGCAACGGTTGATGGCAGAACTAATACTATTATCGTCAAGGAAACTGCAAAACAGCTTGAAGATATTGCAGATATGATCAAAATTCTGGATGTACCGGTCAGACAAGTTATGATTGAAGCAAGAATAGTGACGGCAGATACAAGCTTTGCTCAGGAAATTGGGGTCAGGTTTGGTATAGCTAAAGCGGCTCAAATTGGTTCTGGTAAAGTATTTGCCATGGGTGCCGGACAAAACACATTTGGTGAATTAGTGCCAGATTCTAATGGCTCTAATGTTACAGTCCCTGACGGAGCTGGTTATCTGGTAGACTTAGGCGCAAATGCAATAGCAGGGCATCCTGTCGGAGCGTTGGGGATGACATTGGCTAGAGCTGCGGATTATGTGCTAAATTTGGAATTATCTGCATTAGAAAACAATAATAGAGGAGAGATACTAGCAAATCCTCGAGTAATGACATCTGATAGAGAAATTGCTTATATCAAACAAGGTATTCAAATACCTTATACTACTGTTAGCCAGGATGGTACACAAACAGAATTGATTGATGCGGTATTAGAATTAAATGTTACACCGCAGATTACACCTGATGGTGATGTGATAATGGATTTATTAATTAAAAAAGATTCGCCTGACGTAGCTACTGGTGGTATTGATAAAAGAGAAATTGATACAATGGTTCGTGTAAGAGATGGAGAAACTATTGTGTTAGGAGGTGTTTATGAGGGAAGCTCAGGGAATGATGTATATAAAGTGCCTTTTCTTGCCGATTTGCCAGGAGTAGGGTTTTTATTTCAAAAGAAAATCGAAAGTGACAGAAAAAAGGAGTTGTTGATTTTCATAACACCTAAAATAGTAAAAAATACCTTATCGACTAGATGATAAAAGATAACGTATAATAAGTAAAAGAGGGGGGGCTTGATGCCCCCTTTTTTATTGGTTTAGAATAGTGTTTTAATAGGCTGGTCTTAAGTAAATAGGATAGAATCCTAATTGGGCGTGATTAAAAGAGAAGAAAATAAAAACAGTATAGGTTAGGCGGCCGTTTCTTTGACAACCCAACATTTTTTCTAATCATCGAATTATACTCACTCTTATGGGTGAGGAGAGAAAAATGGATTAAAATTGTTCCTAATCATAGAGATAAACATACTTATCTATCAACTGACTTATTTTGGTTGAACAATAATTATTAATAAACATAGCGTCCAATTGAGGTTTTAGGATGGGGAAACAAGCAGAAAATATTTATTTGATTGGCCTGATGGGAGCCGGTAAGACTACCATTGGTAGGCAATTGGCTACATCACTACAATTACCTTTTTATGATAGTGATAAAGCAATAGAAGAACAGACAGGTGTAGATATTCCAACAATATTTGAATATGAGGGTGAAGAAGGTTTTAGAATTCGTGAACGAAATATGCTTCAAGAGCTTACACAAATAGATGGAATAGTCTTGGCTACTGGAGGTGGAGCTATTTTGAGCGAAGAAAACCGTAAGGCTTTAAAAGATAACGGCTTTATTGTATATTTACAATGTTCGGTTGATAAAATATTACAAAGAACCAAAAGAGACAATCAACGGCCTTTGCTTAAAACCACAGACCCAAGAGAACGTATTGAGGCATTATTTGCCGAAAGGGAAGGTTATTATCTAAGTTGTGCAGATTTTACAATAGAAACAAGTGTCATGCAGAGTAAAGCGGTAGTACAAAATATTTTGAATGAATATAATGGAACTCATTAACTGGGTATGAAAGAATTGCGAGTTGAGTTAAAAGAAAACAGTTACCCGATTTATATTGGCTCTGGATTATTAACGCAAAAGGAATTATTGATAAAGCATATCAAATCAAAACAAGTGTTAATTGTTACCAATGTTACGGTAGCCCCCTACTATTTATCATTTTTACAAAAAAGTTTAGTAGAGTTTCAAGTTGTTACTATTGAACTACCTGATGGTGAGCAATATAAAAACCTGGAAAATATCAATAAAATTTTTGATCATTTACTTGAGAATAAATACAGTAGAAATGCAACATTAATTGCACTAGGTGGTGGTGTGGTTGGTGATATGGGTGGATTTGCTGCAGCATGCTATCAACGAGGTATCCCTTTTATCCAGATTCCAACAACTGTCTTGGCTCAAGTGGACTCATCCGTTGGAGGAAAAACAGGTGTAAATCATCCTCTAGGTAAAAATATGATAGGTGCTTTTTATCAACCGCAGTGTGTCATTGCAGACATGGATGTATTGGATACTTTAGATGATCGACAATTAATTGCAGGTATTGCAGAAGTTATAAAATATGGATTGATTCGAGATTTAGAATTTTTTGAGTGGTTAGAAAAAAATATAGGATTATTACTTGCGAGAAATAAAGAGGCATTAGCCTATGTGATAGAAAGATCCTGTCTCAATAAAGCAGAAGTTGTGGTGGAAGATGAATTTGAATCAGGTATTCGGGCAACGCTAAATTTAGGGCATACATTTGGCCATGCAATTGAAACAGGGATGGGTTATGGCATGTATCTTCATGGTGAAGCCGTTTCGATAGGCATATGCTATGCTGCGGACCTTTCTAAGAGAATGGGGTGGATAACAGTTGATGATATGGAAAGGGTTATTGCCTTATTAAGATTAGCCCAGCTACCTGTATGCCCTCCTAAGGAAATGAATGCTAAACAGTTTTTAGATTTAATGGCTGTAGATAAAAAAAATGTTGATGGAAAAATAAGACTGATTTTACTTGAATCTATTGGTAAAGCAACATTGCCGGTAAGTGTAGATCAATTGCTTCTTGAGCAAACTTTGAATGATTATGCAGGATAATGAATCGCCAGTTTTCGAATGAATAAAATTCACATGCCCAAGATAAAGAATGTTGAATCCGCTTTGTTAACATTAGAGCGCGCTCAGAAATTGCATTTATTGATCCACTTGATTACAAATCTTAAACAGTCTTTGGTTATCTGTGGACCCAATGGTATAGGGAAAACAGTTTTAATTGATGAGCTAACAAAATGCGATAAGGATATATTATCACTCGTTTGTATTCAAGGGACATCTGATTTAAGTTTTGATGATTTTCAATATCAACTAGTACGATTGTTAGAAAATCAACTTAATTTTGATGCTGAAAATCAAGATATCTCAGATGTTTTATCAATGCTTGATAAAAATAATCAAAAGGTTGTTGTTGTTTTTGATGATGCGGGACAATTAATGCCCGGGCTGATTGATACTCTTATTGAATTTGCTAGTGAAAATAGATGTTTAAAAATTGTATTTTCTTTAACTCTTGATGACATACAATTTAAAAAAAGTTCTGACCGTAGGATAGATGATTGTCATTTTATAGATATTCCCCCTTTAACAGAAAAACAATGTGGTGTTTTTTTAAAAAGTCTATCTGCCCGACCAGGGGTTAATTTAGAGTTTAATAATATTAATGAGCAGTTAATAGAAAAAATATACAAAAAAACGAATGGAGTTCCTGGGGAAATAATTTATGAAGTATCAAAAGATAATAATTTTAATATTATCAGTTTAGAAAAATATAAATGGATTGGGCTCGCATTAATTGCTGCATTAATATTGACTGTACTAGCTAGTTTTTTATTTAGTGATGAACCTGAAGTAAACCAGAGTGTAGATAAAAATAACTTGGCTTTACAAAATAATAAAACTAAAAAGGTTGAAAAAACAAACTATTATGTTCAGCCTGAGGCAGATGTGGAAATAAATAATTCACAAGTGATTCCAGTTGATAAAGTTAACATGAAAGAACTGAAAGAAAGTTTTCCTGATAAAAACCTTGTTAAAAAATTTGATCATAAAACTAAAGTAGCAGAAAAAAAAGTTGAAAAAGTCGCTTTTCCTCAGAAAAAAGAGAAAGAAAGCTCAAAATTTCAAGAGTTAATAGAAAAAAATAAAATTGTTGAATTGGTTGGTAAAAATACTGAGAAAAAAATAAGCCTAGAAAAACCAAGTAAAGCATTAATAAATAAGGATAGATTTCAAGCTTCTATTGAGAATAAAAAGAAGACTGATAAAAAAAATGAAGAGCAAAAAAAAGACGTGACCATAAGAGCTGATGATAGTATGTGGGTTTTAAAGCAAGATAAAAATCATTACACTATGCAGCTAATTGTCTTATCTACACAGGATGCTGTGTCAGGTTTTTTGTCAGAATATAAAGGTCTTTCTAATAATCTTAAGTTTTTTAGAAAAAGAAAGCAGGGAGATAATCAATATGTTGTCATTTACGGTTCTTTTAAAGATGCAGCAACAGCATCCTTAAAAATGAAATCTTTACCTGCTCGATTTAGAAAAGCATGGATTAGAAGTTTTAGAGGGTTACAAGAGATGATTAAATAAAAAATATGATAGCTTTAAAAAATGATATTTTCATTAAAACGTTACTTAAACAGCCGGTTGACAGAACTCCTGTCTGGATGATGAGACAGGCAGGGCGTTATTTGCCTGAATATAGAGCTATCCGCGCAAAAGCAGGCAGTTTTTTAGATTTGTGCACTAATCCTGAGTTAGCTTGCGAAGTGACTTTACAGCCGTTAGAGCGGTTTGATTTTGATGCGGCAATATTATTTTCTGATATTCTAACAATTCCAGATGCAATGGGTTTAGGGTTATTCTTTAGTGAAGGGGAAGGACCAAAATTTAGAAACCCTGTCAGAACTGAAAATGATATCCGGAATTTACCTATCCCTGACCCTGGTAGCGATTTAAGATATGTTATTGATGCGGTTAGCTTAATCAGAAAAAATTTACAGGGTAAAGTACCTTTAATAGGTTTTTCCGGAAGTCCTTGGACGCTGGCTACTTATATGGTTGAAGGTAGTAGTAGTAAAAGTTTTGAGAAAGTTAAGGGGTTGATGTATCAACAACCTAAATTAATGCACCTTATGTTAGATAAGCTTGCTCAATCTGTTGCTTTATATTTGAATGCTCAAATAGAAGCAGGCGCGCAAGCTGTTATGGTCTTTGATACATGGGGTGGTATGTTATCTACTGAAGATTATTTAGAATTCTCATTAAATTATGCAAAGCAGGTTCGTTCTTTACTTAATACGAATAAAAGTGGAGTAGAAGTTCCGACTATTTTTTTCACAAAAGGTGGTGGATTGTGGCTAGAGAAAATGGCTGATGCTGGATATAGTGCTTTAGGATTAGATTGGCAAACGGACATTTCTAAAGCAAGAGATCGAATAGGAAAACAAGTGGCATTACAAGGAAATATGGATCCTATTGCATTATATGGAGAGCCAGAGTTGATAAGAGAAAAAGTTAAATCAATTTTGCAAAAATATGGAAAAGGCTCAGGACATGTTTTTAATTTAGGGCATGGGATTTTGCCTGATGTAAACCCCGAACATGTAAAGGTAATGGTTGATGCTGTGCATGAGTTTAGCTCTCAATATCACTTGTGAAGTAAGAAGGATTTATATAAAGCAAAGCCAGCTTTCCAAATAATAAAAAACCCAAATATAAAAGATATATTTGGGTTTTTAAATAACGTTACCTTATACTAATCAAGAGCAGATTTTGCTCCATCCATAGCTCCTTTAGTCGCATCTTCAGTGATAGAACCTCTTTTTGCACCATCTACTGCGCCTTCGACTCCTCCTTTTGCTCCATCAGTTACTACATCTTTTGCAGTGTCAGTGATTGACCCATCTTGTAATTTATCTGAAGCTTTTTTTGCAGTACCTAGGTTATCAGCCGTTTTTTTTGTCTCTTTTGCCGTTTCAGCAGTACTGGTGACATCGCCTAAATTTAAAGCCATAATATTTTGTGAGCTAAGTAAAAAAAGGCTGGTGAAGATTATTTTTTTTAACATTTTTTCTTCCTATATAGTCATGAAAGTTGTAGTGAATAATTAAGGGCTGTTGTTTTGAAAAACTTGCTAGAAAGCTTTACTTTCCCCTGTTTCTTGGTGAGAGGGCTAACGTATTGTTTTTCCATCATCACTATTCTATATCTTAAGCAGTATACGAGCCAGTTTATTTTAGGGAATGTAAGTTATTAGGGGCATTATAATATTTTTAATTTTTTGTAGTGTCTAATGTATCAATTTTATGAAGCTTGAACAGTGTAAAAGTAAAAGGGTTTTAAGCGTCTGTATTTGGAGACACTATTGTTTATATTTAAGATGCTAAAAAGATAAATGAAGCAACAATTGATTTTTATCTTACTTTATCAATTAGTTATTGATAGGTGGTAAAAGATGTTCGCTATATTTACTCTAGTAGCTTGCTATGTAAGCCTCCAAGACGAAAAAAGGTACGTAAATCAGCAAGATCTTTTTTATGATGCTCCGGAAGATTATCTCGAAAAACGTGAAGTTGTTCAATAACTCCTTGATTTAGCTTATCGCAGCGAGAATGGCTTTTGATTGCAACCATATAAGGTGCTAAAAAAGTTGAATAGAGATAAGCCTCTTTGAGGTGTTTTGATGTTAATCTTTTAAAATCCTCTAATAAAAAGGCGGCTCGCAAAGAATAGATATAATCCAAAGTAAAAAGCTCAGGTTGAGATTCTGAGTATTGGTATGCAAAATCAGATATAGATTTTTCAGACTTCAAATGACCAAAATCAACAAGATAAAGTCCTCCATTTTTTTTAAGAATACGATTAAGTTCTAAAAATGTTTCCTCCAAAGCGACAATATTTGGTAAGTGATGTAAGGCAACAGTAGAAATAACAGCATCTATTGTCTGGTTGTCAAAAAAGGAAAGATCAGTGATATTTCCCTTACGAAAGTCAACGTTCTTCAATCCTTGTTCAGTAATATAGTTTTGTGCTTTTTCAAGCATGCCAGTCGAAAGGTCGATACCAATGAAATTTGTCTTTGGGTTTAACCTGGCAACCATTGCTAGTTGAGTTGCTGGGCCACAGCCTAAATCTACAACTGTATCACCTGAATTTATAATTTCACATATTTGTGCGCAATGAAACAAATAAACAGGTGCCATAACACCATCTTCGCGCCCTGCACGAGTGTACGCAGAAACCTTTTTAAGGTCATCCATCACAAGGTCAGGTTCATTAACTCGTGGACTTTGTTTGTGAGTGATTAGTTCGCGTAGTAATGTTTTAAGAATAGATACACTTGGCATTTTGAAATTCTATACTAATTGTAATAATTATTATTTGGACTTCGATAATAAGGCGACAGGTGGGAAATACCCATCATATCTTGTACTAAAGCTTAAGAATCGATAGAGTTGTTTTAAACTTTTTTCAATCGATACAATGCAGAAATATCTTCATCTGCATAGCCTTGCTCAATTAACTTTTCATAGTCTGCTAAAGTTTGTTCTATTACGTTTGTAACTGCCCCTGATTGTTGAGCCATTTTTTTACAAATGACTAAATCTTTTTTGTGTAAAGCCACTTTAAAACCAGGCTTAAATGTTTCTAGCAGCATACTTGTTCCTCTATTTTGTAGAAACCAGTTGTTTGCCGCTCCCCCTGAAATTACATCAATCACTGCATTCATTTCTAAACCTTGTGATTGACCAAAAGCTAATGCTTCGGTAACGGCTTGATTAATACCCGCAGCCATTATCTGGTTAACAGCCTTCGCTCCTTGGCCTGAACCAGTATGTCCAATATGAATAATTCGGGAGCCTATTATTTCTAAAACGGGCAGTACTTTTTTTAGGGTTTTTTTATCACCACCGACCATAATAGCAAGTGATCCGTTTTTTGCACCTTCTGCACCGCCAGAAACGGGAGCATCAAGGAATAAAACTTGTTTTTTGGATAAAATTCTGGCGGCTTTTTGAGCTGTTTCGATACTGACAGTTGATAAGTCAATGACAACACTGTTCGGTTTTATAGTTTCTGCTATCGCGTTTATCATTTGTAAAACATCTATATCTTTTGATACGCAGATCAGAATAATATCAACTTGTTCTGCTAGTTCCTGAGGAGAAGAACAAGGGGTTAAATTTATCTCCTTACCAAAATCTGTCGCTTTCTTGTGGGTTCTGTTATAAATAGCGTCAAGTAAACCTGATTTAGCAATATTTCGTGCCATTCCAAGTCCTATTGTTCCTAAGCCTATTACGCCTACTTTCATATTCTATAAAGTGGTTCTAAAGTGTTATCTGTTTTTTTGTTTAATCTTTCTAGTGCATTGTGCTCAGCAAAGGCCTGGAATAATTTTTTACCTTCCCAGTGTGGTAATGGGGATGTCGAGTATAAGTTTTTGTTTAATTTAATAATTTCATCACTTAAACGAAACTCACAGTGAGATGCAATAGTTGATAAGTTAGTTTCATTATATTTTAGTCTTCCCCAGTCTAATAATGCATTTTTAGCTTCTATCTGGTTATTTTCCTTACAGACTTGTTTGATCGTTTTAACGATTTTTTTCAGTTTTAACTGTTCAGGCGTAATTGGCACTCTTTCTTTTTTGGGTGGTTTTTTATTTAATAACAGAGTTGCAAGCCAGCCACAAGCTAGTAAAAGCGAAAACCATTTCCACAAACTATTATCTACTTCGTGAGCAACTGGTTCAGGTTTAGTTGTTTCAAGTTGTGTGGGAGATAAAATTTGATTGTTAGTAGAGGGTTGCGCAGAAGAAATTACAGTAACCGTTGTTTCTGGAATTGTTGCTATTTCCATTTTCTGAGTTTTAGTATTAAACCAAGGTATTTCTATCGCTGGTAGAGTATAGTCCCCTGGCTCTGATGGAATATAAACTATTTTCTGTTCTCTTAAGGAAATTAGGCCATCAGTATTTTTTTGTTCTTTTAAACTAGGTTGGTCTGAATAAGTCTTTAATTTATAATCTGAAGATTCTGTGTGCAAATCAGGTAATTGGGCTGACATGGTGCCTTTAGCTAAGATAGTTAAAGTTCGTGTTAACGGTTCCCCAGTTTTTATTTGATGAATATCCTCGGACCATTTTTCCTCAAGATAAAGTTGTTCAGATGGAATCCAGTGTTTTCCAGAGAAATCTTTGGGTGCTGGTTTGACTTTTAGTGTAATTTCTTTTGAGCTTACTCGTTTTGTAGTTGTTTGTCGGGAGTTGAAGAAACCATTAAACCTGGGACGATTGTTGGAAACCACATTGGCAGTTAACACTAGGGGTTTAATTGTTCTAGTGCCACTTTTTTGAGGAAAAATTGCATATTTCCTCTCTGTAACAAGGTAATTAACTCCACTTAGTTCGGTATTGTAATTTTTATCTTCACCTATTTGCTCAATAATAGCATCATTTAGTTCAGGCTCATTTAAACTTGCTTGTGATATTTGTACTCTTTGAAAAAAACGAAGAGTATAAATAACTTGTGCTTGAACATAAGGCGTTAGAGAAGAAACTTCAACGTCTAAAAATAAATCTTGATTGCTCGCATTGTTTTGGCTGTTGGTGGTATTTTTAGTGATTAATAGCGTGGCAGGTTGGCTGACATCATTGCCGAAAGAAATGGGGGGAATAGATAGGTCGCCCGTTTTTTTAGCCATAACATTTAGTATCCATTGAATAGTCCGTCTATACCTTCCATTAACTAATGAATTTTGTCTTTGTTGAGTCTCGTTTAATATTGTAAAGTTCTCCTCCAAAGGGCTAAAGTCTGGTTGGCCATCAGGTGGTTGAGTAGAAGTAAATATTATTTGAAACGATTCATTAATTTTGACGGGAGTTCGGTCTACTGTGGTTTTAATTTCTGTTGCGAAAACCATTTGGCTTGAAATAAAAAATAGAACTAAACTTAGGCAACTGGAAGCAAATAACCTATCCACTTTACTTGGCTTTTTGTCCGTCTTCAACCTAATAGATTCGGTTACATTGCTTGCTATGCATCCTGCATAAGAAGATAGAATACAAATAAAGAATCTTTGTAAAATGAGTGGGTTATATATTTTCAGCTGCCTTATGGTTTGAGAGTAATTTTTTCTAAACATCATCTTTTATTGGTTGCGCTGCTTGTATTGGTATTTGAATTTACGTTTCAATAAACCAGCGGGATCGTCAGGTATTCGGTTAAGCCATTGTTCATTAGCTTGTTTTGATTCGTCATATTCTAAATCTTTTTCTATTGGTACGGGCTCGGTTTTTTTTGAATCTTTAGTTTTGTCTTTAAGGTCTTCTGAATCATCAGGTTCAGATTTTTCCATTGGTTGTTGTTCTGATTCCTTGGTTTCAGTATTTTGCTTAGCGTTTTTTTCTGATTTTTCCTGTTTAGTTTTATTTTTGTTGTCAGACTGTTTTGAGTTGCTATCCTTGTCTTTATTGTCTTTATTGTCTTTATTGTCTTTATTGTCTTTATTGTCTTTATTGTCTTTATTGTCTTTATTGTCTTTATTGTCTTTATTGTCTTTATTGTCTTGCTGCTGATTTTTTTGTTGTTTTTCTAGCTCTTTTTCGACTTGCTGGATATTAAATTTAGCATCTTCATTAGAAGGGTCTTTTTGTAATGATTTTTTATAGGATTCGATCGCCTCAGGTAACTTACCTGATTTAGCCAGGGCATTACCTAAGTTATAAAGCCCAGTGGCGGATTGATCATTTTGTAATGTAGAAATAGCTTTATCATAATGTCCAGCTTTATATTGTGCGGCCGCTTTCCATTGTGGTTGGCTAAATTTTTCTGCAGCTTGTTGGTATTTTTTTTGAGTAAATGCTTGTTGTGCTGTTTGGTCAGGTGTTTTCCATAAATCATTCCATTCCAGTGCGTAACTTGTTTTAGGGAAGGGGAATAAACAAAGTAGGGCTAACGATAATAAACCTTTTCTAAAAAAGAAGGCAGCGAAAGGTAAAATAATTAATAATAACCATGGGCCTTTTTCGTTCCATTGATCAATTAATAAATTATTGTCTACGCTGTTTTTATTTTTTGCTGGTGTTTGTAGTTGGCTTAGTATTGCTTCAACGTCACTATTATCATTTGTTATCGTTTTATAAACACCATTGCCTGCTTTTGCCAAACGGGCTAATTCGCTAACATTGAGTTTAGGTATATTAATATTTCCCAATGCATCCTTAAAAAAACCTCCACTGGCTTTTTTAATCGGAGCCCCGCCCTCTGTACCTACTCCAAGGATAGATAGGTGATAACCTGAGAGCGCTTCAACTTTAGAGATTGATCGCTCAAAATCAATACCGTCAGTGATTAATAGTATTTCACCCGACTGTAGTCCTGCTTGTTTTAATAATTTGACAGCAATCGATAAAGCTAATGGGGTATTACTTCCTTGAACAGGGATGATATCAGTGGTTAACGCTGGAAGTTGATTCGCTATCGTTTCAGTATCAGTTGTTAAGGGAGTAACTGTAAAAGCATCACCGGCGTAGACTAATAAAGCGGTTTGTCCGTCTTTTCGCTGATTTAAAATATCGGCAATTTTATACCTTGCCATAGCTAAACGATTAGGCTTTATATCTGCTGCCTCCATAGATTGGGATAAGTCTAAAACGATGACTAATGCTGCATCATTTCTAAACACAGGTGAAGGCAGTCTTTCCCATGTAGGCCCTGCCAGGGCAATGATGATTAACAGGCTGGCAAGTCCCCCCAGGATTAATGCCCAACGATTTTTTTCTATGGGGCGTTCTTGTAAAATAAAAGGCAATAGTTCAGCATCGCATACATTTGACCAGTTACCTTGGTTCAGTTTATTTTTAAGCAATAAAACATAAATAGTGATTGCAGGAATTAAAGATAATAACCAAAAAGGCCTAATAAAATGGAATTCAGCTAAATTCATAACCACCTCAAGTGTCGAGTGGCAATTAGGCCTGATAGTAAGAATGATAAAGCTAAAGGCCAATGATAAAGTTCAGTTTTAGGTCTGAAAAACTGGGTGTCTTTATCAACGGGTTCTAATTCATCTAATAAGGAATAGATTAGATCTAGTTCTTTGGTATCTCTTGCTCTAAAATATCGTCCCCCTGTTATTTCCGCAATTGATTTTAAGGTTTTTTCATCTAAATCTATTGAGGGGTTGATTCGTCTTGTACCAAAAAAATTCTGAATGATCATTTCATCAGCACCAATACCAATAGTGTATATTTTTAAGTTGGATTCAGCAGCAAGTTCTGCTGCTTTTAAAGGAGAAACCTCGCCTGTTGTATTTGCTCCATCAGTGAGTAATATCAGAACTCTGCTATTAGCTGATTTTTTATTTAAACGTTTTACGGCAAGACCTATCGCATCACCAATAGAGGTGCCTGGCTGTTCTCCTTCTATATCTGCTATGCCGAGTCCATCAGGTGAGTTTTTACCATGAAATGCTTCTTTTAGAAAATCATTCACTGTTTTTCTATCAAAAGTGGGGGGTGATTGAAAGTAAGGTTTTGTTGCAAAAAGTATTAAGCCAACCCTATCTCCACTTCGCCGTTCTAAAAACTGACCCGCTATTTTTTTTGTGGCAACTAAGCGATCAACGCCTCTATCATTGATAATAAAATCTTTTGTACTCATGCTTCCTGAAACATCTACTGCCAATATTAAATCTCTGCCACTTATTGACTTTTCTATGGGTTCACCCATCCAAAGTGGTCTCATACTAGCAAGTACTAACAAGAACCAGGCCGCCATTGCCAAGATCAAAGGCCATTGCTTAGTTGGCGTTACTGATTTAGTTTCGTCTGCCGCAAAGTCATTTAAAAAAGGGACTTTTAACGCGGCTTGATCCTCTGGTGTTTCAGGAGGTAAAGCCCATCGAATTAATGCAGGGAGTGGAAGTACTAATATTAACCACGGCCATTCGAAAGTAATCATTTTTTGTTTCTTTGGGCTTTAAGCCATTTTTCACAGATATTAATTATTTGAGAAATATCTATATTATTGTCAGGTATTTTTTTATAATGAGCATTGGCCAAATATTGCCCTGCTCCTTGTGTAAAAGGGTTATCTACTAGCGTTTTATCTAAATATTCAAGCCAGGCTTGCCCAGTAAGGCTTGCACAATCACTTCTGGGAGCGTTACTGATTGCAACACGGCGTAGTAATTCAGATATTTTTGTCAGTTTATCAATGTCCTCAGATGAATTGTCCCGTTTGATTTCTAGTAGTTGTTTTTTAGCTGTTTTTATCGCACTAGGCCGCGTTAGATAGTGAGCTAACCAAGCAAGAAAAAAACAAGCTAGAAGAACTAGCCACCAGCCAACCGCAGGGGGCCACCAATTGATGGCTTCAGGTAAATGAATTTCTCTTAAAGAAAGTGACTGGGGTTCCATTACCGCAAAACCTCTACAGGGTTATCTGTTGTATTACATTGGGAAAAAGCGATGCCCATTTTTTTTGATATTTTTCGTAAATAATTAACTCGATCTTGAAAATGTTGTTGATAGCTTAGAATACGATGCTTATCATCAGTATTAATTGCTACAGTTCGCTCATTATCAGTAAAAAGATAGCGCCCATTGGTGGGTAATTGGCTTTCTAAAGGATCATAAACCTGAATTAATACGACTTCACAATGACGAGATAATTTTGCTAAGTGGTTTTCAGATTGTTGATTTAACCCACGAAAATCACTAATAATATAAATAAGGCTCCCTGGGCGGGTATGCTGGATTAATCTGCTTAAGGCCTTTTCTAGTGACATATCTGGTTGAGGAACGGAACGAACCAACAGAAGAGCACTGAAAAAACGTAAGACAGCATGTTTGCCGTTTTGTGGCTTTAATTCCTGGCAAAGGGAATCAGTGAAAATTTGTCCACCAATTCGGTCACCATGGTATTGAGCCATCCATGCAATTAAGGCTGCAATTTTTGATGCTTGTACAGATTTAAAGACTCCTCGCGTGGCAAAATGCATGGTAGGGCGGTCATCTACTGAAATAAAGACGGGTCGTTCTCGTTCTTCGCGAAAAATCTTGGTATGTGTTTTTCCTGTTCGAGCAGTAACTCGCCAGTCTATGCTCCGTATATCATCACCGGGTTGATATAATCTGGATTCATCAAATTCCATTCCTCTTCCCTTTGAATGAGAAATGTAACCACCGCTTTGCCTTGAACGAATAGAGGCTTTTTGAAGTTTAAGCTGGGAAGCTGGTTTTGCTAAATCGACTAAAGAACTTAGCTGAATTGAAACTAAGTCTTTTTTGATAGATGTTTGTTCACTCATTTAAGGAATGGCAATTCTGCAAAGTAATTCTTTGATAAAATCATCAGAAGTGAGGCCTTCTGCTTCAGCTTCATAGGTTAAGATCAATCGATGCCGAAGGACATCATAGGCCATATCTTGAATATCTTCCGGACCAACAAAATCTTGTTGTTTTAGCCAGGCTTTGGCTCTGGAGCATCGGTCTAAAGCAATACTAGCTCTTGGGCTGGCGCCGTATTGAAGGGACTTTGCCAAGTCTTCTCCATATGCGCCGGGATTACGAGTGGCTAAAATAATTTGCAATAAATAATCTTCTAAACTATCAGCCATATGAATGTCCAAAATTTCATTACGGGCATTTAAAATTGATTGTTGGCTTATGGCCTGATAATCCTCATTATTATTTTCTTCAAAATCACCGATAGCCTCCGCTCGGGCCAAATGTAAAATATCTTTTTCGTGTTCAGGCTCTGGATAATCTATTTTTATATGTAATAAAAAACGATCTAATTGAGCCTCAGGTAAGGGATAAGTACCTTCTTGCTCTATGGGATTTTGTGTTGCCATGACCATGAACAGTTCTGGTAATGGGTAAGTTGTACTTCCCACAGTTATTTGTCTTTCAGCCATGGCTTCTAGTAATGCGGCTTGTACTTTGGCGGGTGAGCGATTTATTTCATCAGCTAAAACAAGGTTATGAAATAAAGGACCTTTTTGAAACTCAAATGTACTTTGCTGTGGTCGGTAAATTTCTGTTCCTGTCAAATCAGCAGGAAGTAGATCGGGAGTAAATTGTACGCGATGAAAATCAGCTTCTATCCCTTGACTTAAAACTTTAATGGCACGAGTTTTTGCTAATCCCGGCGCGCCTTCAACTAAAATATGTCCATCTGCCAGTAAGGCAATTAACATTTTTTCTATTAAGCTATCTTGACCAATTATTTGCTGGTTAATAAAAGATTTAAGCTGCATGAAAGAGCGTTGAGAGGTACTTTGACTTGTTTCTGTCATAATTACGATTGATGTTCTTGTTAATTTCTAGACTTATTTATAATTAAAGTATAAGTTAAATCTAACGAGCGATATAGTGTAAAGTTTACTATTCTATTCAATAACTCACAAAATTGTAAGTATTCAAATGTCTGATTACAAAATAGCACCTGTTTCAAGTCGCTCTATTCCAGACGGAATTCCATTTATTGTCGCTAACGAGGCAGCTGAGCGCTTTAGTTATTATGGAATGCGAGCTATTTTAGTTGTCTTTATGACTCAGTATTTAATGAATTCAGCTGGTGAATTAGATGTGATGAGTGAAAATGAGGCGCAAGGGTATTTTCACTTATATGTTTCTGCTGTGTACTTTATGCCTATCTTCGGAGCCTTGTTGGCAGATGGTTTTATTGGTAAATATCGAACGATTTTATTTTTATCGCTATTTTATTGTTTAGGGCATTTTGCTTTGGCTCTGGATGATACTCGAATGGGGTTATTAATAGGGCAAGGACTAATTGCATTAGGTGCTGGAGGAATTAAACCGTGTGTTTCATCTCATTTGGGTGATCAGTTTGGTCGATCGAATCAACACTTGTTGAGTAAAGTTTTTGGCTGGTTTTATTTTTCTATCAATTTAGGTGCTTTTGCTGCAATGCTAATTATTCCCTGGTTATTGGATAGATATGGTGCTGCTGTTGCCTTTGCTGTTCCGGGGTTTTTAATGCTGATAGCAACGATTGCTTTTTGGAGTGGACGTTATCGTTTTGTGCATATTCCTCCTGCTGGAACAAGTTTTATACAAGAGGTTTTAAGTCCTTTTGGATTAAAAATAGTGCTTAAGTTAGGAGGTATTTATCTTTTTATTGCCATTTTTTGGGCACTATTTGAACAAACAGGGTCATCATGGGTGTTACAAGCACAAAAGATGGACAGAGTGATCTGGGGTATTGAAGTTTTACCATCTCAGGTTCAAGCAGCCAACCCTTTATTAATTATGTTTTTGGTGCCTTTATTTACTTATTATATTTATCCTGCCTTAGAGAAAATTGTTAACTTAACTGCATTAAAAAAAATATCAATAGGTTTGTTTTTAACGGTCATAGCCTTTACTATTCCAGCATGGATTCAAATGCAGTTAGATCAGGGGTTAACACCACATATTAGCTGGCAATTGTTAGCTTACTTGTTTTTAACTACGGCAGAAGTCATGGTGTCAATTACTTGCCTGGAATTTTCATACACTCAGGCACCTAAAAAAATGAAATCATTAATTATGGCACTCTTTTTTATGTCTATGGCTTTGGGAAATTTGTTTACTAGTGCAGTTAATTTTTTTATTATCAATGATGATGGAAGTAATAAGTTAACAGGTTCAGAATATTTTTGGTTTTTTACTGTTTTAATGTTGATTACTGCTATATTATTTTTAATTGTCAGTAAAAATTATCAAGAAAAAACTTATTTACATGAAGAGCAAGCAAGATAGTATGGTTAATAATTTGAAGCATGGGGGGTTAATGAAATTTATACAACCAGTTATGATGATATGTATCACGCTTTTTTCAACTAGTGTTTTAGCGGGGATATATAAATGTACAGATGATCGAGGAAATACCTCCTATCAGGCTAAGCCTTGTTCCGGTGAAAAAAAAGCAATTGAAATAGATGTAAAAACCGGGAGTTCCACTAATTTATCAGTACTGAAAAAGAAAAAAGAAAAGGAATTGGAGCTCAAAAAACGGCAGGAAATTGATCGTCAAAAATTGATTGAACTAGAAGCAGGACGAAAAAGAGATGCTAAAGAACAAAGTTCTTTAAACCAGCAGTTAGTCAAAAATAACCCTATTCAATATTCGGCATTTTCTATCCCTCCTTATAGAATCGATAGATTGTCTGATATAGTTAAGGAGTATGAAACTAAATTGCCTGATATTGAAAAATTAAGGCGATTTGCGGCAAAAAAAGCATTGGCATCAGGTGAGTGCATGCGTGTAGAGGCTAGTCATTTAAGCAAGAAAAGTTCAGATGATCAATTGGTTTTTTCTGTAGATTGTAGTAGTGCTAATACGTTTTATTTTAATGAACAAGAACTCTTAAAAAATTAGGTATAGTGGAATCAAAAATTGTTTTTATTACGGGCTGTTCAACAGGCATAGGCTACGCAGCAGCAGTTGAATTAAAAAAACGTGGACATAGAGTCATTTGTTCTGCAAGAAAAGATCAAGATGTAGCGCGGCTTCAATCAGAAGGTTTTGAGGCTTTACAATTAGATTTGTCTGAATCAAATAGTATTTTAAACGCAGTAAAACAATTGCTTGTTCTGACTGATGGAAAAATTGATGCATTATTTAATAATGGTGCATTTGGACAGCCCGGTGCGGTTGAAGATTTAAGTCGAGATGTATTAAGGCACCAGTTTGAAACCAATTTATTTGGCACACATGAATTGACAAATTTAATTCTCCCTGTCATGCGAAAACAAGGGTATGGACGTATTATTTACAATAGTTCTATTTTAGGCTTTGTCGCAATGAAATTTAGAGGGGCCTATAATTCAAGTAAATTTGCTTTAGAAGGCTTGGTTGATACGTTGCGAATAGAACTTTATGGTACTAATATTAAACTGTGTATTATTGAGCCAGGGCCAATTTCTAGTAATTTCAGAAAGAATGCATTTGCTATGTATAAGAAAAATATTAACCCTGAATTAAGTTTTCATAAACAGACCTACCAACTGATGGAAGAGCGTTTACAGAAAGAAGGACCAGTTGCTTCTTTTACTTTACCTGCCGTTGCAGTCGTTGACAAATTGATACATGCGCTTGAATCGAAACGCCCAAAAATACGTTACTATGTCACCTTTCCAACTCATTTATTTGGTTTTTTAAAACGTATTTTACCTTCTAGTTGGTTGGATTATTTATTAAGAAAAGTTCAATAATGGATGAATTCTCTATTGGGTGTCCATATTGTGGAGAAAGTATTGATTTATTAGTTGATGGGTCTGAAGGGGAGCATGAATGTTATGAAGATTGTTCAGTTTGTTGTTCTCCTATTTTTTTGGAAGTATCGTTTGATGAGCTTGGAAAATTGAAAGTTTTGGCCAAAAGAGATAGTGACTAAGTAGGAAACGCCTCTAAATTTATTGCCATAAAATAATTAAGGTAATATGAGGCTGAAGTTAATTTTAGAAAACTTAATTCATGCAATACTCACAAAAATTGTGCTAGAATCACACCTAGCATATAGTTAAATTAAATATATAAGATTTAAAATAGTTACATGCTCATCAAAATAACTACAACGAGGTATACATAGATGAAATTATTAAAAAGCGCTGTCGTAGCATTAACTTTAGCTCTTTCTTTAGGAACTTTTTCTACATCTGCACTTGCAGAATGTGAAGATGGAAGAACTTGCTTTGGTCCAGAGCAAGCGATTGATATGGTTTTAGGGAAAATAGCTGAATCAATGAAATTAATTAATGATGGTGCTGATTCAGGCGATGTTCAAAAGATGATTAAAAAAGCTATGGATGCAAAAAAGGAAATTAATGCAAGTGATATTGTTTCTCGTCATGCTGCTAAAGCAAATGGTCATTTGAAAAAAGCTAGAAAAGCAGCTAAAAAAGATGAACTAATAAAAGCTACTGAACATTTAGAAGCTGCTGAGAAAGGTTTTGAAGGCTTGAAAGCGCGTTTATAAGTTTTTTTGTTATAACTATTCATAAAAATAGGACGCTTGCGTCCTATTTTTTTGTCTTTTGAGGTCTACTTACCCAATCACAATCAACGCCTCTTTAAGTTTATTTTATAAGTAAATATGCCAGATTTTAAAAAATATAGATGCATGGAGTGCGAGTATATTTATGATGAGGCTAAAGGCGATGTTCATAGCGGCTTAGCTCCTGGGACACTTTGGTCAGATGTTCCTGAGAGTTGGGCATGTCCAATATGTGGGGCACCTAAAAGCTTTTTTAAGTTAATTGAAAGTTCTTAGGGATCGTTTTTAACTAAACCTGAGATAAATTAATATTTCCGAAATATTCCTGCAGATTGATTTTTATAGGCATAAAGTAGATATTGAAGTTCATCTCTTTAGCCATTGAAATAACTTGATTGGTAAAGTTAATATTCCAATCATATTCAGCTTTAAATGATGCAGGAAATTTAACTTTGTTTTTTAACTTCCAATAATTCATTGAAGATGTTGTTGTAATTGGACTAATTCCAATAAATGTATCAATGCCTTGTAAGTGTTCAGCATAAACCTCTATCATTCTTAAATCATAAAAAGGCTGAGAAAAAAAGCTAGAAGCACCTGCATCTATTTTTCTTTGCACATACATACACTCGCCCTGAACCCCATTTCTATGTGAATCAAAACCAGCATGAATCGTTATTTGAGGAAATCTTTGCTTAACAGATCTAATTAAGTCAATTACATTTGTGTTGTGAAATTTTCTTTTAATACCTTCTGGAGGATCTCCAGAAACTAAAAGTACATGTTCTAATTCGTTTTCTTCAATAATCTGAAAAATATCACCTGACTTTATTGAGAAGTCAATTGCTCTAAAATGAGGGACAAATTGATGTTTTTTTCGGTCAACTTTTTTCCCTGTCTCCCAGCTTCTTATGTCAAATCGTTGAATATCAGGTACATTGATCATACTGATTGATTCGCCAAGTGTTGAGACAAATTGGTATTGATCGTCAAATGCTTGAGTGTTTCTTGGTACTATTTCAAATGAAAATTTCATTTATTTTATGGGGTTGTTGTACTTTTAATAGGGAGTTGATATCAATTTTTTGGGGTGACTTATGGTTACAATAGGTTCGATTTTTGTAGATTCAGTAAATGTAGTTTAAGATATTTGTAATAAGTCACTTCGGCATTAGATATTGCAAGCATAAGTCCTTGTTCGCCATCAAGAAATGATGCATTAATAATAAATGTGCGAAAAAATGTCCATATGGCACGAAAGATTGCTTGTATCAAAGATGACTTTTTTCCTTTGTCAAAAAGCATTTCAGCACCTAATGAAGAGTAGTTATTAGTTTTAGATAACACCTCTTCTAATGAGGTATAGGAATCGTGAAGTATTGGATTTTTAAGTTGACTAATAGGTCCCTTTACAATCACTCTTTCATGGACTAAAGAATTAGAGAATTCTCCCTGTTTTTTTTGAAATAAACGTAAAACATAGTCAGGCCACCAACCGCCATGTTTGATTTGTTTTCCGCAATAGCTAGATAACCGAGGTATTTCAAATCCATGGTGAATATTTCGTGGGTTGTTTATAGCTTGTAGTATTTCCGCTTGCAATTCTTTAGTGATTTGTTCGTCAGCATCAATAGATAAAACCCAGTTGCCGCTTGCTTTATTTAGTGCGCGTTGTTTTTGAGGGCCAAAGCCAGGCCAGTCAGTTTCATAAATATGTGGGGTAAAGGTTTTACATATTTCAACTGTATTGTCAGTACTACCAGAATCAAAAACAATGATTTCATCTGCCCAAGAAACAGATTTTAAACAGCGGGCAATATGTTCTGATTCATTTTTTGTGACAATGATGATGCTAAGCATTGGCTTTTTTTATTGCCAGGAAAAATTATTTTCAACCCGTAAGCCATGCATAGTCATACCATAAAGCTTTAGCTCGTTTTGACTCCATTCTTTTTGTTGACGTTTTTTTTTGATCTTTTTTAACTTTCGCTCCAGCCAGCTTTGTTTAAGTAAACGATAATTATAGCGGTAAGCCAAGCCATCTTTTTCTTTTAGCCCTCGTTCTTGTTTCATTGCTGTTTGTGTGACAGAGCCATAATGGTGTAGCCATGAAGCTCCAGTCATACCAGTAGCAATACCGGCTTTATCAGCTTCATGAAAAAAAAGGGTGTCTTCGTAACCTAATAATTTAGGTGTGGGCTGAAAATAACCAATATCTAGCCAGACAGATTTATGGACTGCGAGACATACAGCGTGCCTGTCGCCTATCCTAAGGCTGTTTTCCATTTTCTTTGAAGCTTTGCTGGAAAAAGCATTGAAGTCATAATCCATGGAGCCTTCTACTAAGGAAGGAGAAATAATTTTTAGTTTATTTTTTTCTGCAGTATGGATTAAATTTTCGACCCAATTAGCTGATACAAGTACATCATTATTCATGATAATCGTCCATTCTGCTTGAAGGGCTAAGGCTCCTTGATTCCATGCTACACCACAACCTAAATTTGCTTGATTAAAAGTAAGGCCGCCTAGTGAAATTGATTGTAGATAATTTCGCGTGTCATCAGTGGAGCCATTATCGATGACAACTAGTCGGCTCAGGTCGGTGCCATGCAGAATCATGCTATCTATACACTGGCGTGTATACTCTACTTGGTTGTAGCAGGCAAAGGTTATTGCATAGTTTGATGGATTCATTGTTTAAGTTTTTAACAAAATAGTTGTTTATTGTAAATGGAAATAATTAGTTAAGTAAAGTGAACCTGTTTCATTTAAATGATTATCATCACGATAAAGCATTTGATTATTTTTAATCGCCCAACAATAAGTTTGGTCACAAAAAGCTTTTCTTGTATCCCAGACTTTTATCGCAGGAAACTCATGTAGCACTTCAAAAGCTAAGCTACGGTATTTATTTTGCTTGGAATCTATTATAGATCGTTGTGTGGCACAAGGTTTTTTAGATGTCTGTCCGCTTATTCTCCATGGTCGTTGGCTGCAGGCAGAAGGTCTAAAGTCTAAAGCAGGGATATCTAAAACAAAAATTACTTTTTTATTAGCATTTAATAAGCGTTGAAAAGTTTCTCGCATTGTCGATTGAAAAACTTTAGCAATATCTTTTTTTTGTGATTTTTTGATAAAAGGTGTTAATTGATTCCAATGGTCTTGCTGATTTGTTTTTTTTTCTGTGAGCTGTTTTAACACGTAGCTTCCAGAATAACTACTAAGAATGACAGTTTTGACAGTTGGTGTTTCTATTGCAATTTCTAATGCTTTATTAATAAGAGAGGTGCATTCTTTATCGGGGTTATTAAAAAAAGGTAGGCAAGAACTAACACCAAAATTAAATAGATTGCCTCCTGTCAGTAGGGGTTTGCTGATTAGTCCTGGGTAAAGGTGATTCGCATGACTGTCACCAATTAACATTGCAGTAGCTGGTTTATTATTGCTTTGTTGTAAACAAAAAACATAAGCTCCATATTTATCTAGGCAGGATGGTTGGGTTATTAAATTATTTTTTTTCCAAGGAATTAGTCCTACTTCACCTGCACTCCAATTAGAGTAAACAGAAAGACGTTTAGGGTAACCTTGTTTTTGGTAGACTTGAAATCCAATGGCTCCAACTAAAAATAAACTAATTAATAAGCCAATGGGTATTATCCAATGGTTTCGATAACGGAATTTTTTTTCAATAAATTGATATGTCCCCCATGCCAAAATGCAGCTTAATAACAATGCAAAAAAACGCAAGCTTGAGCTTGGTCTTTCCATCTCAATAATCTGTAAATAGCTTAATATTGGCCAATGCCATAAATAAAGAGGATAACTAATTAAGCCAATAAAAATTGCTGTTTTATTGGAAAGAATATGGCGATTGAACCAGGCTTTTTCTCCAGCTATAATAATACAAGCTGCGCCAATAGCAGGCATGAGTGCCCATCCACCGGGGAACAATATGTTTTTTATGTTGAAGCCAATCCATGCAGTAATAATAAGAATGAAGCCAAACCAGGAAAGAATATTGGCAAAACTTTTATCTTTATCAACTGGTTGGTGGATCAGTATGTGATGGGTGACTTTGTCGAAGGTGGGGCGAAAATATAAATTAATGTATGCAACTGAGCTACCTATTAATAATTCCCATGCCCTTGTCTGAGGGTGAAAAAAGACTTTATCAGGGTTGTTTTCGATTTGATTTATATTTAGCAAAAAAGAAAAAACCAGGCAGACTAAAATGATTGAGATAGGGGTAAGGTGGAGCCGAAAAGCCAGTATAAGTAGTAAAGGAAAAATTAAATAAAACTGTTCTTCAATACTCAATGACCAAAGGTGTAATAGGGGTTTTAACTCCGCAGAAGTATCAAAATACCCCGCTTCATTTTCTAAAATAAAATTAGAAATATAAATGGCTCCAGCCGATATGTGTTTTCCTAGTAATTGGTATTCATCAGACAATAAAATAAACCAACCAGAAATTAAGCAAAATATAAGAACTACAAGTAAGGCTGGAAAAATACGCTTTATTCGTCGGCTATAGAATTCTAATAAACTAAAATTGTTCTGAGTCAGTCCTTTTAAAATAATTCCAGTAATTAAGTAACCAGAAATAACAAAAAAAATATCTACGCCAATAAAACCTCCTCTTAAGAAACGAGGATATGCATGGAATATTATGACTAATAAGATTGCGAAAGCGCGAAGTCCATCAATATCCGGTCGATAATTTAGATGTGGGTTATGAGTCATTGTTGTTTGGACAGACTAGGAAACAAATTTATTTTTGATTGAGTGTTCTCCAGCTATTTGAGCCGTTAATCCTGCGATGATTAAGCCATAAAAACTAGATAAATATTTTAAGTTAAATACTTCTATGCTAATACTACAGATTACTAGACAAGTGATATACGCAAGTCCAAGCTGAGCTGCTTTTGCAATATCAGGGGTTTTATGTTTTGCATTTTTAGCGAATAGAAAAAAAGGGGCAAAAAATAAAAAAAATACGGATAGTGTGCCTGTAATGCCAGAACGGAGTGTGTTTGCTAATAGTTCATTGTGGGTGCCACAGCATGCGAGTGTTCCTTTGGCTGCTTCTGAAGCCGTTGAACTAAACCAAGGTTCATTCAAAAATGCTGCGTACCCCTTGTTTCCATAGCCAAAAAGAGGATTATGTAAAAAAAGTTGCCAAGATATTTTCCATATTGAAAGTCTAAGTCCTGTTGGTGAGTCTACATTAGAGTGATTAAGCCAGTTGATAATTTCATAAAAACCGCTAGATGACCTATTGCCTGGATAGGTGAAAAAGCCAGCAGATGATATAAAGTAAAATGTAATAAGGAGTATTAATAGCCAAGGAAGGTAATGACGTATTGTGCGAAAATTAAAAACCAACCAAATTATTAGAATAAAAGGGATTGCTAACCAGGCTCCTCGAGTCCCTGAGCCTATGACTAAAGTTAAACCTATTAGAAAGCCAGATGCTTGATATAAACGCCAAATTAATGATGGTTTTGACGGTGTTGTTAAATGAAATAGGCAAAAACTGGTAAGAACAGTTGTGTATGTGCCAAAAGCATTAGGCCTGACAAAGGCAGTGGCGTATCGCCCCAGTTCATTAGCAACTACTTCAGGGTGAAGAAAGAGAGATAGCGCTATTGCCCATAATGCTAAGGGTGATGTCAGAGCTAATAAATGAGAAAAATTAACTTTTTTATAAATAAAAAAAAATAATATTGGGATTGAGAATAACATTCTTGATGGTCCGTCATAGGCTCTTATAAGCCAGTCTTGTCTTCCAAGTTGGCTTAAAAATATTGCAATGACTGGTAGTGACAAGGCAAGCAGGGTAGGCCAAATAATGTTAAGTCTGTTTGTTTGTATAAGAAGGGTGGTGCTTTTTTTTATATAAAAAAGTGAAGGGATCAGGAGTAAAAACAAACAAGTGTTTGTCATTCCTTTTATGGATAAAAAGCCTAAAATGCTGGCAAGTAATACAAGTATTAAATAAGAATCAAGCCACTTGTTTTCTGGCCGGCCAAGTAAATTTAATTGCCTAAGTGTCATGTATATTTTATTAGATAATCTGATGCTTGTTATGAGCGAAAAAGTTAGCAAGGGGCTTGTTTGAAAGCGCATATTTTATAATGATATGAAAACAAAAGTATAACTATTCACCTAATGTTAGTTTAAGTGTGGCTGGTTATGTAAAAAATGATTATTTTAGAGGAGTCATTCTTTTTCAGATATTACATAATGAGATGATTTCAAAAGAAATCTTTTTTCAACTAAATGCCAAGATAAATAAGAAACTATGAATATGCAAAAGGCTAGTGATATTAGACCTAAAATGATATTTGAAAAGAGATCATAATAAATAAATATTTGTATAATTGGAAAGTGCCAAATATATACCCCGAAGGACAAGTCTCCATATTTGCCAAAGTTTCCAAGGTAGCTAAAAATTGTAGCAAAATAAATGATCACTACTGCCAATGCAGCAGGGTATAGGTAATTTACATTAATGATAAAGATGTGTGTTAGAAGAATTGCTAAAGATGCTATTAAAATTGGTAAATAGTGTTTGTGAAAAAAATCAAAATAATAATAAAGAAATGCGCCTGAGATAAAAAAGGTCATTTGTCCTGGAAGCTGTCTTTCGAGCCTTATAAATATATCCATTTCATAGTGGGATGAAAGCCAAAACATGGTGAAAGAATAAAAAAGAGATAATAAATAAATAGAACAAAGAACAAGAACTTTGTTTGATTTTGAAAGTATATAAGCAATAATTGGAACTAAACAATAAAACATGACTTCAATTTTAATTGTCCAAAGAGCGCCATTAACTACATGCCAAGGGTTTCCGTTGAATACACCGGGAAGAGTAAGGTGAATAAAATTTAAAGTGAGTAAGTTAAAAAAAATATATTTTAGAAACTCTATATTGAAGTAATTATAAAATGATTCGGTAGAGATAAAAAACATAAAAAATGCTGATAAAATAATAACAGTAAAATATCCGGGAAATATTCGTCTTGCTCTTTTGATGGCATAGGTTATTATTTTTGGGTTAGAGTCAAAGCTCATGAAAATTAAAAAACCACTGATAATAAAAAAAGAATCAACGGCGCTTTTCGAATTAAGAAGCTGACTATATATATTGAGTATTTCAAGCTTTGTTAGCATTTCTACATGAACAATCGCCACTATGATAGCCAGTATTAATCTTAGGATGTCGAAATTATTTGATTTTTTAGTAATATACATTTTGATTTTATAGATGCGGTCTCTATATTCACAAATACGAGGTTAATATTTAAATTGTGGCAGTGTTTATTTTTAATGCCAGATCAATATATTCGATGACTTTTTTGCTAGTTAATTTCTCAAGACATTCACTTTTACTAAGTCTATGCTTATCACAGCCTTCTTGATAGCACGGGACACAGCTACCCTCGCCCTGTACTAAAAAAACATTATTAATATGTTGTGATCCTTTTGTTATAAAAGGATTTTGGTTAAGATGATAATTAATCGGCCAGGGCGCCCATTTAACAGGGTTGGATGGTCCAAATAATGCGATCACTTGTGTACCTGTTGCTGCGGCTAAATGTGTGATGCCTGTGTCTGGGCCAATAAATAGTTTGGCGTGTGAAATAATATGGCTTAAATTTGCTAAAGAAATTTTCCCTGCAAGGTTAAGGGTGTTTTTTGGTAATTTTTTTTGTATTTGATGAATATAAACTTTTTCATCTTCACTAGGGCCGCCAGAAAGGATTATTTTTAGTTCTCGTGATTGTAGATATTCTCCTATTTCTATCCATCCTTGATTGTGCCATTGTTTATATCTCCATTGGGGGTGAACATGTAAAACAGCATAGTTCTCAGTAATGTTAAAATTAGCGGGAGCTAAAAATTTTTCTGATTTTGGAGGGACTAAGTCATAGAGAGAAGGAACATTTAAAATGCTAGAAAGTTTAAGAAACTCTAGGATAGTGTGGTTTTCAATATTATCAAATTCAATCCAGCCCTGAGTAAAAAATCTTTTCCACCAGCCTTTTTCTGGGCGAGGAGGAACAAAGCCAATTCTATTTGAAGCAGATATTAAGCCGTATAAAAATCGGCGATCACCAGTTTGTGTCACAATACAAAGGTTATATTTACGAAAAATTTTTTTAAATAAAATAATTGTGTCGGTGAAGTTTGGGTGCTGGACTGTGGTTACAACTTCTCGTATGTCAGGGTTTCCTTCCAGCATTGAGGCTGTGTGGGAATAGACTAAAACATCAATATTTGAGTCTGGGTACGCTTTTTTAAAGGATCTTATTAAAGGTGTGGTTAATAGTACGTCGCCAAGGTAACGCATTGAAATTATCAGAATGGTATGAGGCGATTTTTGCAAAGAAAATTGTTGTTTCATATTGTGTGTTTATACAGCTGGCTAGGCTAATATAGCATAACTTGAAAGTAAGTTGATGTGGTTGTTGGTTTGTCCTGAAATGATGTTCAAAGTAAAGTGATAAGAGGTTGTTAAATTAATGAAAAACAAAACAAGGAAACGCTCAGGACGTGTAGTCTATAAACGGCTTATGAGTTATGTGTTCCCTTATTGGCGTATTTTTGCGCTAAGTATTCTAGGCTTTTTGTTGTATGCATCAACGCAGCCAATGGTGGCGATGATTATTCAGCACATTATTGATACATTAAATACGGAAGAGAGGGTTGGAATAGAATATTTGCCCTTATTTTTTATTGCTTTATTCTTTGTTCGAGGTATAGGTTCATTTTTGGGTAATTATTTTTTGGCTAGAATTTCTGGGAATGTTATTCATAATTTGAGATGTGAATTATTCAATCATTATACTGCTCTTCCTACTCAATATTTTGACAATCATAATAGTGGCTATTTGATTTCTCGAATTACACACAATGTAGGTGAAGTGACTAGGGCAACAACAGATTCAGTGAGGTCATTTGTTAGAGAAGGTTTAACTGCGCTAGGCTTGCTGATATTTTTAACTTACACAAATTGGCAATTATCTATGGTTTTTCTGGCAATTGCGCCAATTGTTGCTTTTATGGTGAGTTATGTCAGTAAGAGGTTAAAGCGGTTGAGCCGGAATATGCAGAATACAGTAGGTGATTTGACGCATATTACATCGGAAATGGTAACTGGAAATAGAATTGTTAAAAGTTTTGGTGGAGAGGAATACGAAAGAGAAAGGTTTAAAGAGGTTAGTTTAGATAACAGACGTCAATATTTAAAGCTAATTATGACTATGGCTATTCATAACCCTTTAATGCAATTTGTTGTTTCATTAGCGCTTGCGGGATTAATGTATCTTGCTTTAATAATCATGAAAGATGCGGGAGCAGGAGAGTTTGTGGCTTATTTAACGGCCGCTTTTTTCTTGCCGAAGCCGATTAGACAGTTGAGTGATGCAAATGCAGAAATTCAGAGAGGAATAGCGGCAGCTGAATCACTATTTGAAGTTTTAGATGAATCAATTGAAAAGGACAGTGGTAATTATCAAAATACAAATTGCACAGGAAAAATTGAAATAAAAAATTTATCTTTTCAATATAAAGACACTGAGTTGCTTGCATTAAAAAATATAAGCTTGGTAATTGAGTCTGGTCAGACTGTTGCTTTGGTGGGTGCATCAGGGGGAGGAAAAAGCACATTAATAAATTTATTACCAAGGTTTTATGACTATACGGAAGGAAAAATTCTGCTGGATGGAGTGGATATAAAAAATTATAAGTTAAGAGAATTAAGAAAACGTATTGCGTTAGTTACGCAGAATGTAACTTTGTTCAACGCAACGATAGCAAAAAATATCGCATATGGAATGGTAGGAGAGGTGAGCAGAGAAAGTATAATAACTGCTGCAAGAGATGCATATGCGATGGAGTTTATTGAAAAAATGCCTAATGGGTTAGATACAGATATTGGTGAAAATGGAGTGAAATTATCGGGAGGGCAAAGACAACGCTTGGCTTTAGCGAGAGCTCTATTGAAGGATGCGCCAGTTTTGATTCTAGATGAAGCAACATCTGCATTAGATACGGAATCTGAAAGATATATACAAAAAGCACTAAGCAGGGTGATGAAAAATAGAACAACAGTCGTTGTAGCTCATAGATTGTCAACTATTGAAACTGCGGACATTATCGTTGTAATGGATAAAGGGAGGGTAATTGAAAAGGGGGCGCATAAGGATTTGATAATTAAAAATGGTGCTTATGCAAGGTTACATGGAATGCAGTTTCGAGAGATTGAATAAAAGAGATAAGGTGTCGTTTACATTATTGTAAGTAAAATAGATCAATTTTTTATTAAGTTCGAAAAATTTACGACTATTTTTTGAGAGGGTTAAATGAATTTTATAATGAAGCGTTCCGTATAGAAATAAGTTCAAAAATAAGATTGACAGTCAAAAGATAATCTGTAGAATAGACGGACTCAGCAGAACGGAAGTTTAGCTGAAAAGGCATTGGCCTTTAAGCTCTTTAAAAACGAAATCGAAATAATTTGTGTGGGTACTTGTGCTGGATATTTTAGCTGTAGTAAAAATATTCGACACGATATTCACGTCAATTCAAAAAAAGAGTCTTCGCGAGAAGGCTCTGTGAAAAAACGTCAATAAGTAAATTTTTGGTTGATTATCTCAACTGGAATTGTCGAGCCAAGATTGGAAACTAATCTTACTTAGTTTCAAACTGATTATAAACTGAAGAGTTTGATCATGGCTCAGATTGAACGCTGGCGGTATGCTTAACACATGCAAGTCGAACGGTAACATGCGAGAGCTTGCTCTTGTGATGACGAGTGGCGGACGGGTGAGTAATGCATAGGAATCTGCCTATTAGTGGGGGACAACATGTGGAAACGCATGCTAATACCGCATACGCCCTACGGGGGAAAGCGGGGGACCTTCGGGCCTCGCGCTAATAGATGAGCCTATGTCAGATTAGCTAGTTGGTGAGGTAAGAGCTCACCAAGGCGACGATCTGTAGCTGGTCTGAGAGGATGATCAGCCACACTGGGACTGAGACACGGCCCAGACTCCTACGGGAGGCAGCAGTGGGGAATATTGGACAATGGGCGCAAGCCTGATCCAGCAATACCGCGTGTGTGAAG
>JAKIVF010000099.1 GCA_021647145.1 Methylococcaceae bacterium
TACGCTGGGGCACCGAAAAAAAGGGGTTGGTCTTTATTTTTGCATATCATCATTGATAACACGTAAGTTGGATGAGCAATAGCGTAATTCTGCATTTTTTTTGCGGTAAGCGGTGGAATGCGCTTCACTTTTCCACCCTAAGAGCTAGCTTCTATCAGCCAACTCAAATTTCAATCGAGTCTGCCCTTTGATATGAGATGTAATGAAAAAAGTCATGATAATTGTGGTGATTACGTCAATTTTTTAAAAGGATCTAATATTGCCGAGTTTATTAAAGTTGCTGATGCTATTTGCTATTTGCTATTTGCTATTTATTAGCTAATTCCATTGCATCATCAGCCATTCGCAAAAAAAAAACCATAAAGCATAATTGAGTTACCAGCAAGACAGCAACCCAATTAAAATACTTTACTTATTCCACTTTTAGTTTCTGTCCTGACCAAGAGAGTCGGCACCTATCGTACCAACTATTTCATTTAAATATGCAGCGCTTTCCACTCTTTCCAGTTCAGTTTTAGCTGTTTCTAATCGTTGATTAATCCTTAATCTCTCTACTTCATCTGCATAATTCTCTAGTTCTAAAAAGCATTGCAAGCTATCTAAATGCTTTCGCCATAATGCAATATCCCTAGTCTGTTTTACTTTCAAACGCTGGAGGTACCAATCTGATGCCAATAAACTTTCTTTAGTAAACTTCTCTCTAATTTCAGGATCATGAACACCCTTACCCTGATAGCTCCCTGTTGCCATAATGTATAATAATGCTTGTAAAGGTGGGCAGGCATCATTAATACTCCCATCATCCAGATATTGTTGAGCCACTTTTTGTTGTGTCTCAACTATATTATTAATCCCATCAACAAAATCATCTAAATTTTGAGTTTCCGGCTTAAGAATATCAGTAGTTAGCACGGCACTGGGGTTATCAAATATTTTACCCATAAATTCATGAACAAATTGTTCAGTAATACGATAGCCCAATCTACTGGCTAAGACAGCTTCTCCTTTATGCTCAAAATCATCCAAAGCTTCCATATAACCTTGTTCTATCAAGTAACTAGGGTCTCTTTCTTGATCTGTTAAACGTGTCCATATTTCAGGAATTAACAAGCTTATATCATGGTCTACTCGTACATAAGAACCAATATGACCAGCAGAACTAGAAAATCCAGCGTACCCTGTTAATATAAAAGAAACTAGCGCATTATTTAGATCAGCAGTCGCTCTTAACGCATTAAAAGGGCCTTTTGTTAATGCCCCTTCACTTCCTGCTCCTGTTGTAGAGGGTGATTTACCGGTTAAAGAGCTAATAAAATCCATAAATAATTCAGGTAATTGCTGATAATGGATTGGGTTATATACCGCTAAGGCTCTAATGCCTTCTTCTGGTGGATTATTACGCCGTCCAGCTAATACTGAATTAACAGGATGTATTACTTTATTATCCAAAGGAATTTTACGATGTAAACGGACACCTAAATCTGCTAAATATTTACGGACTGGATTCACCATGTCAGCACGCACTTCTAAGTACCGTGGGTTTTTAGTGGGGACTCCATTGACAATCCTTGGATGAGCCGACGAAACCACAATGCCTGTTTTATCCTGATAAGTTTGCTGCAGTAAATCATGCATCGGATGGGTAAAATTAGACATTGTTAGTACATCTTCTACAATTGCTGATAACTTATCCCCCGATAAAGGCTCGTAATTAGCAATAAAATTGCCCTTACCTGCCATATTTTTTTCGGTCTGTTTATCATAACCAGGAATAACGGCATCATCAGGTCTCTGAAATAACCGGTATTCACAGTTTGCCACAAGTTTAACGCTGTTTTCACTTTCATTAGTTGCTGAGTGTTTTGCAATTAATGAAGAAGGAATAACCACTGATGCAGTAATATCATCTTCCATTTGTATTTTTTCAGTGGCATAAAAATCTTGCCTTACTTTAAATGTACGCCACCCGCCTTCTTGATTAAAACCAATCCGTAACAAACTCGCTGTAATATCTCTACCTTCAAATTTAAGATTATGACCAGGTGAGCCATCAACAATATCAGCAGAAAAATAAGCGCGCCAATTATCACCCCACTCGACTTGATAAAAACGTTTAATTAATAAAACCAACGCCCTTATATATGAAGGAATAGCTTTTAACCATTCATTATATTCATCCGTATACCCCGTAGATGGGGTTAATAATTTAATCACTGAACCAAGACTTCTGTCAGAACTTAATAATGTACGACTTTGTACTTTATTAGGTTCATCAATATCTGTCTTAAAACGCCCACTAAAATTTTTATCAAAAACTGCCTGAACTTTATCTAAATCTTCAGTTATATTGTTAACAAATAAAGAGTTATAGATGACAGCATCACTGATTGATTTAGAAATCTCCGACTTACCACCTCCAGAGACTGTACTTGGCTTATGGCAAAAGGTGCCTTCTGACGCTGTACCAATAATGCGCCAGGATGGAGCTGCTGGATGTTTAAGAAGCTCTAATTTATAACCATTGGGTTTAACATAAATTTTGCCTGGTTGTAGACGAATAGTAGAGTTTTTCTTCTCATTACTCCATGTGATTTTGTCATTCTTCCATGAAATAGTCTGCGTCATAGCATCCATTTTAATATTTTGCGGCACATAAACTATCTCAGGGTATTGTTTATCAATTGCATAACCTTCTGGCCTGACCTCCATTAATTCACCATAGTTTTTCACCATGTCAGAAAAACTAAAACCCTCCTCTTTGCTTGCACTCCCTGCACCATACTCACTACCATGATTACTGCAATGAAATGCCAAGGCACCACCAGCATGTTCTTCTTCGGCGAAACCATAAAGATTAGCCGCATAACCTATCTGGGTTTTGACCTCTTTTTTACAATAGCCATAATAATTATCAGCTAATAAGGTAACAATAACCCCATTTTCATCCCTTGCTGTTATTTTGAATGCATCGCCACCATTATATAGTTCATCAGATTTTTTCCAGCACATCCCATCTTTTTGTTGCCGTTCTGTTGCATCATCCCACTGCGGTAAACCTAATTCTTGTTTTGTTAATGTGACTAAGTGTGGAGCTAAAACCACGCATCCACTTTGTCCCGTCCAGTGTTCTACATCTAATCCTGCATCAAACTCAGGTAATGCAGGATTACCACCGTTACCAAAAATACTTTCAACAAAATCAAGATTACTGACTAATGTACCGGGGGCAAAAAAACGAATTTCCATATTTTTTTCTTTTGCAAACCCTGGAATTGCGGGACAAACCATAGGTCTTAGCAACAATGAGGCAAACATATAAGCAGGTGTTTCTTCATTAGCTGTATAAGGAAGCATCATCAAATCTTTAGGTGGATTTAAAGCCTGGTTTAGCATTTCAGCAAAAGCTTGTTTGGGTACTTCTTTTTTATCTCCAGGCACTGGCAAACCGCCCTCAACAATATGAAATGAACCTTTCGTTGTCCTTCGGTCATTCGCAGGATTATGTAACACGCCTTGCTTAACTTTATAACTGGCAACACTATCTGAAAAAAACTCATCTTTTCCTGCTGGCAACGATAATTCTCTAGCAATACCATGTCGATCTAACTCAAACGTTAGTGTGGGTAGAGTTGGAATGCTATCTAGATTAAGGTCAGATAAATAACTATCTAGAAAATCCTGAATACGTTTATCGGCAGGATAATGATGTTCATCAAGCTGCCGGCTTTTTTCAACAAAGCTGCGTAACATATCGTCAGCTGTTGCTAAAAAATCTGCAGAACCACCTTCCATACAGGTGGGCTGACCATAAGAAGCCAGTTTTAGATTTATATATAATTGTAAATTCTGATGCAATAAAACAGGGTCTTGCTCAGAAACGTTCAAGCCTAATGCTTGAGATAAAGCCATAATTGAACTCCTAACTATTAAAATAAAAAAATGCCTCAAATATACCATTTCCTTGTTGGAGATATTAGTATTTTTCAGTTTACATTGTTCAGTTATTAATCAATTCCCTTAATAAGGCGGTAGCAAAACTACCTGAGGGTAAAAAGAAATTTAAAACCACTATAGAGTCTTCTTGGAACTCCCATTGTAAATTGTTAACTAACACTCTAAATGCGCGTCTATTTGCTTTTACATCAAACTTAACCAGTCCATCAACTAATACTTTATAAGTATTAACAATTGATTCTTCCATGGCTAATGCTTTAGCTGTTGTTTCAAAATCACCTTTGCCGACCATCAACCCAGCAGGATGAATCTCACCTTTTTTAACCCGATCTAAAACAGTGCTATCAAGGTGATCTGATTTAAAATAGCTACGTGACTGGTCAAAAATAAACACATCCCCTTCAATCCCTTGATTCCAAATACCTAATTTCACTCTCTCTGACAATAGGTAATTAAATAAATATGACCGCACTGAAGATAAATAAATACCTCTCTGCTCCCGCTTTACTTTTGCACCTTGAAATAATGCTAAAGCTTTATTCACATTATTACCTTGTATACCGAAACGCTGACTACCAAAATAATTAGGTATTCCCTCTTGCTTTATCAATTGTAATTGACTTTCCAGTTCATCCTTGTCTCCTTGCCAATCACGAATTACAATTTGAAATTTATTTCCAGCTAACACACCTCGTTTTAGTTTTCTTGCATGACGAGTTGTTTGTAAAACCTTAATTCCTTCCGTTTCAATTTTCTTCCAGTCTGGATCAGATTTTCCTGGCAACCAAATACTAAACCATTGTGTAGTAACGGCATGACGGTCTTTTAAACCTGCATAACTTACGTCACGCTGTCTAACTCCAGAAAAACGAGCAAGTAACCGAGCAATATATTCAGTATTTTCTCCCGTTTTTTGTATCTGTATAAAAGCATGCTCTCCAGTACCTTCAGGTTGAAAGGACAATTGTTCCTTAACTATAAAATCTGCAGGCTTAGTTTTGATACTACCTGTCCCGTTTGAATGTGTAGTTGCATATCTCCAGGTCGGGATTGTGATTGTGATTGGGGTTTGATTAACTGTCATTAGAAATGTTCAACACAAAAGGGTTCTATTTAACATTTTTTTGAAATAATATTTGATAGAAAATTAAATTTAAAGATTCAAAAAAAACGTAACTATAATAATCATTAAGTTAAAAAATTGACTTAAATATTTTCATATTAATTTATTATTTGTGAAATAGGTACAATTGAATTTCAAGTAAGCTCAACCATAATAAAACCATTGTCAGTCTTAACTGTTAATTAGGGAGTTTTATTATGAAATCATTGTTTTTTGTTACAACTAGTATCATTTTATTTTTTGCTTTTTCACCTGCCAACTATACACCTAGTATTGTTGGAGCTCATGATAAAGTAGCTCACTTTGTAGCCTTTTTTTGTCTCGCTTTAGGTTTAAATTTTTCTTTTCCATTATGCTCTATTAAACGAGCCTTTTTAATTTTAGTTTTATTAGCGGCAGGGATTGAAATCATTCAGTTTTATTTCACAAACCGTCAGTTGAGTATTTTAGACTTTAGTGCAGGCCTAGCCGGAGTGCTTTTCTATTTGTCCATGTATAAGATAATAAACAGAATTAACACTAATCTCGCCATAGTTTCAAAAATAGCTTGAAGATCAAATATGTAACTATTTTACTAATAATTCATCAGGGGTGTCGAAAACTGGTAACAAAGGGCATTATTTAATCCTATCTCAAATACTCAACTCTAAAGTCATACCCAAGAAGACAATAAACACTATGTGGGGTATTTATTTCTAGTTGCCCAACAATTAACACAATTTTTTATTTCAAAATACACACCTTAATCCCAGCAATTTTTAAACAAAACTATTCTCAAAAAAATCAAATGCTTAGAAATAAAGGCCTCTCAGCTGTGTTAAATAACTATCTTCAACAGCGACAAGCGATTGACAATTACAACTTAACATTTAAAATATTTTTTAAAAGCTAAGTATTCTTAGTTATTTCTCACTATTTTAATAGAGTGACTAAGTTTATTAGTATTAAAAAGTTGAAGTGTTAAAAATGAAAATAATAAATAAAAGGCAAAAATGGATTAGACCCATACTAGTCTTTGGATTAATAATAAGTTCTTTGTTTGTACAGGCTCTTTCTTCTCCAGATAACACGCTTCAATGGAATAAAGATAAATATAGAGGGTTATACTTTCTAGAAAAAGAAACTGGCTTTTTAAACAAGACAACGAGAGACTGCCCTGAATATCGCTATGCAGTAGTCTTTCTACATGGCACTCAAAATACTCTCACAAATTCTCCAACTCAAGCGATTGATGGTTTAGTGGACCATTCAAAAAATGGAGGTGTCTTACAACCAATAATGGAAAACTTTTCCCATAATTGTGCTCTTGTCGTTTTACCAGAGGCAAAAATTTCACCCGATAAAACATTTAAACAATGGGACTGGGAACTTAATTCTGCTGACTCAAGAAGAATTATACGAATAATAAAATTTATACAAGCTAAATTAGACATTGATGTTATTTTAATGGGTGGCTCTGGAGGAGCAGTTATGGCACACCATATTGCTAAAGAATCAATAAAAGATTCAAACAAGGTGGATTTAACAGCCGTTATTATTGTTGATGGGGTCAGTTCTGAATTAGCTTGTCAGAAGCCATGCATTTCTCCAAAAGGCCACCAACCAATCCATTCTAGCAAACATTCAGATCTATATAATGCTGATATAAATGAAAGGCGGGTTAATAACTGGGATAGTACTTTCGATACCATTCGAGTTGGTGTTAACAACTGGAACTTACCCACTTTAGTTATCTCCTCTTTCGAAAACCTCAATGGTAAAATCCCTTCTCTATTCAAAGATAGATTTGGCTTTGCTTTAGAACGAAAAGGAGCAAGACAAGTTATCTTTAAAAGAAATATCGGTAAAGACCATGCCCCTTGGAAACCTGGATATATCTATATAAAAGATTTTTTGGTAAATACTTTGAAAGTTGACAACCGATGGTAAATTATTAGGAATTTAATATTTTATAAATGGCTAGAGGCATTTCAAACACAGAATACTCATAAGCTAACAGTATTCTGGTATCAGGACAAATTCGTTCTATTCACCCAGGCCAGTTGTAGTATAAAACTAACATATAGATTGAACAAAAATAAAATAAATAGTTATAATTTTTCTTGTTAAATTGAGATAAAACTATATAGACGACATACCTTAAACCAGCTTGTTTTTTTGCCACATAGTCTTGGTACTTTAATTGAGAAGGATCAAAAAATTGTTCTTGATTAATGTCAGGTTGAATATTTTTATTAAACAAACTACTGATATATTGTTAAAAAGAGTATCGCACGATTTCGGCAAGGTTTTCTAGGATAAAAATTCTTGAGAGTCTAGTAAAACTAAGACCTTTTCTTTAAGTAATACAAGTGACATCATCTGCATAGATTTGATCGCCAGTGAGTAAAAGTAAAGCCGACCGTTTACTTATACCATCAAGTGTTTCTTCTAATTTATCATCGCCTATTCCTAACATATCAGTTGAGCTCCCGCGGGATTTACGACAACTTCCTTGCAGTAAATATTTTATCTGGCTTGGTATAAAAAAACCAGGGGGGCGACTCACCTGCATAAATCAAATTTAAAGCTTTTAATTCTAGTATTTTATTATCTATATTAATTTGATAGGTCACTAAAGTATCTAGGGGGGAATAAGTTCTTTTTGTCGATGGTGTTTGCTTGTAGAAGATAAATATAGAGGTGTTTTCCTAGCTTACATTGATTAATTTTAGTTTCTTTACTTTCACTTACGCTTACCCGTATACCTTCTTTCAATATTGTTAGTGATAAATTGAGTTGACGATCAGTAGCGAGTCAGACGTAAATATTATGGGAGGTAACTCTACGTAAAATAGACTCAGCAAGAACTTTCATCTAGTTTGGAGTTTCAAGTCTACCGCATTTTTTTATATAAAAATACTAACGTTGCCTCAAAATTATTGAGAATAACTGGGGGCACAGGATAACGTTGTGAAACTATGAAAATAATACACTTTCATTTTATAGTAAATTACTATCAACTTAAGTACCAGCTCAGTATAAAATCCGCAAGAGTGAAGTTTATGTATACCAAAGCTTAAAGTGTTTTCGCTTCTCTAATAAAATGAACCATTTGCTTAAAGTCAGGAAGCGGTATTGATTCAGGAAATAAAAGTTCACGCTGGTTAACATTCTGCATTTCGTTAACCAGTAACTGAGGGTCTACTTCGGCAAGCGCTTCTGTAGACTTAATACCACAAGCTACTATTAACTTAGCAAGTCTTCCATTAACATCAGGAATACGCATAATATCAGCTAAACTAACCCATTGTTTTACAGTGGACTCTAAAGCTTCAGTTGAGTTTATAACACGTTGCAAACCATGTTTACTTGAACATTTTTCTATCAAATCTTTAGTTGTTTTGATGCCATTTTTATGAAGAGCCCTCACCATTCCTTTTTCAAGACCTTCAATTTTTTCAATTTTATGAGAAATTGAAGGTGCTATAGTTATAGGCTCAAGGTCAACATCCTCATCTAAAAATGATGTGTCTATTGCGCTCTGATTCTTATATTTTGGCATATCCTCATCAATGTCTAAGCCTAAGCCTCTTAATAACCAGCCTATAACAAAACCTATCATCACTGCTATTAACAGACAAATGATTATTTGAGTGATTAAGTATCCCATTACTAGTCTCCTTCTCGTAAATATTTGAATTCTATACGCCGATTGAGGGCTTGACCTTTTTCTGTACTATTGTCTGCCAACGGATTACTTTCACCGTATCCTTCCACGACCAACCTATCCTTTCGTATTCCACTTTTTATCAGACTATTTGCAATAGTTCGTGCACGTTGTTTGCTTAAAAGGTAATTATGAGCCTCATTTCCACGAGAATCAGAATGTCCCCCAACTTCTATTATTGAATTAGGACACACCTCAGAATACTTAATTAGTTGTTCAATCACGGTGTTTGCTTGTGATTCAATAGAGGTACTGTCAGTGGAGAAATAGATGGTTTTAGGAGAGACTAGTTTGTTAAATTGTTTTCCACAAGAAGATGACTGTATTGCTGACCCGTCTTTTTTGGCTTTAGGTTCTGGTGGTGGGGAGTCTAAGTTCAAATTAAAGGCAACTTGATCAGGCAACTCATTTTTTAAATTAATTTCAATTTTTTGCTTTGCAGTATCATCAACAACTCGCCCTATTATTTTTACTTGCTTATCAGTTATTGCAACAACTCCATCATGCAACAAAACTAAGTTTTTTATTGCGCTAGAAGCCGTTTGATACCAATTTTTTGGCGCACCTGATTTAATAATTAAAAAATCAGTTACATTACCATCACCAAATTTATCTCTAGCTAAACGCAACAGTTTTTTTCGTTGTTCCTGATTAGGAACAGATCCGCTTAACACTATTCCAGAAGCATTTCTTGAAAATTCACTTTCATAAGGGCTATTTTGAGACACAGGTGTAGTGGGTGTTGAAGATATAATTTCTGGAGTTTCGGATGTATAAGCAACAGTAATTTTATTATCTACATTTAATACACCCTCAACCGAACTAGCTATATCAGCGGCTTGTTGACGACTTTCTTCTGTTGGTGCTATACCTGTTAAAATAATATCACGCCCATCAGCTCTAGCAGTTGCCCACTTTGTAGAGGAATCACTTGATAAAACGCTCGATGTACGCGTTTGAATATCATTCTGAATAGCAGGTGCATTATTATTGATACAAACAAAAATAAATACTGCAAGAGCAAGTAGCCCTAAAAAAATTACGACAACCCGAGTCATGATTCCTCCCTTTTGGTTTAAAATATCACTTACCTCTATAAACATAGCGATAATACGAAATAAAAACCAATTTATTATTATATTTAAAATAGATTATAACTTGTTGCCTATTTAACAGCAATTAGACAGTCATCTATTTTTCATTATCAATGATATTTATCATATTGAAATGTTAATAATATTAAAGTGTAAATAATTATTAATTCATCACATAGCCTCTTTAAATGACTTTACTCTCATCCTTTTATCAACAGTGCCTTGATTCACCTGATGCCATTGCTTTTATTGAAAAAGACCAACAACTAACATATCAACAAACCCAACAATTAATTAACCAAACTAGCTCATTACTTTTATCTAAAAAAAATAATTACCAACGTATTGTTATTGCGTTAGATCGAGGGATTGACGCAGCAATAGCACTTTTAACGGTTATCAATATCGGCGCATGTTATATTCCTTTAGATTTAAAAAACCCCGCTAACCGATTAAATTTTATTATTAAAGATGCTGATAGCCAATGTGTTATCGGCAAAGGCTCCTGCCCGGAATGGCTAGAGCAGCCTCAACTATGGTTAGATATAGATCAATATTCTTCCAGTACTGATTATCAGCCAGAAAACCTGTCACCTGAATCATTAGCGGCCATCCTTTATACATCAGGTTCTACAGGAAACCCAAAAGGTGTGGCTTTAAGCCATAGAGCCATGAAAAACTTTTCTGGCTGGGCATGTAATACCTTTAAAATAAATAATAAGGATCATATTGCCTCACTTACGCCTTTTTATTTTGATTTATCCGTATTCGATTTATTTAGTAGTTTAAGTTGTGGAGCAACGGTAAATTTTATTCCAGCCAGATTAACCTTTTCTCCTAGTCGTTTAACCGCATGGCTTAGAGAAAACAAAATAACTCTCTGGTATACCGTACCTTCAATACTTAGTTTTATTGCTTTAAAAGGAGCTCTTGACAGTACTCCCCTGCCTTATTTAAGAACTATATTATTTGCTGGGGAAGTTTTTCCTACCCCTCATTTGATAAGCCTTTCTAATAAATTACCAGAGGTAGATTTTTATAATTTATATGGACCTACTGAGACTAATGTTTGTTGCTACTGGAAAGTAGATAAAAACAGATTAATTAATAACCTCCCTATTCCGATTGGTTTTCCTGCCTGCAATTCAACATTATCTATTAACTCTGAAAATGGTGAATTAAAAGTACAAAGTATCAATAACCTCTCAGGCTATTGGCAAGAAGGTAAACTAACTCCCGCATTAACGCCTGATCATTTTTATCCTACAGGAGATAAAGTTTCAGTGAATAAATATGGTGAATATTGCTACCACGGTCGTCTAGATCGAATGCTAAAATGTTCAGGTTATCGAGTAGAACCAGCTGAAATAGAACAAGTAATATTACAAAACCTATTTGTAGAAAACTGTGCTGTGATTGGATTACAAGATAGTGCTAGTGGACAAAGGCCAGCCGCTGCAATTGTTTTAAAAAATGATGGAGATCTTGTTGCCGTAATTAAACAGCTAAAGCAGAAGCTACCTGCCTATATGCAACCGTGCAAATATATAACACTTGAATCTTTGCCTTATCTGGCAAATGGAAAAACAGATTATCAATCTCTAAGACAACTAATGGAAAAAAAATGAATCAACTTCCTTCTGTAGGCGATATTCAAGCATCAAAACAACGTTTTATCCATTGTGCACAACAAGGTATTTTAAAACATGCAATTAGTAATACAGAGGGTGGTAATGGCGATAATTTTTCTTCCTTAGTTTTAGCTCATGAGAGTCTTGGTAAGTTTTGTTTGGATAGTGGTTTATTACTTTCTATTAATGCACACCTTTGGGGCGCTATTTTTCCATTACTTAATTACGGGACCAAAACGCAAAAACAAAAATATCTTGCCAAACTTTTATCGGGTGAGTTTATTGCTGGCCATGCTATCACCGAACCTCAGGCTGGATCTGATCTTAACGGTTTATTAATGATGGGTGAATCAACTATTGATGGAACCATCTTAAATGGTCATAAACGCTTTATTACCAACACCCCCATTGCTAATTTTTTAGTCGTTTATGCTAGATTAGAAAACAAACTGAGTGCTTTTATTGTACAAAAAGATGATTCAGGTGCAAAATTCCTCAAACAACCTAGTGTAACTGGTTGTAGCACGGCAACTATGGGTGATGTAATCCTTGAAGACTGTTTAATTCCACAATCAAGACAACTTGGAAAAACAGGTGCTGGTAATATAATGATTCAACAAGCATTAGAGTTAGAGCGAGCTTTTATTTTTGCCGGTCTTTGCGGAATAATGGACTGGCAATTACAAACAGTTATTCAATTTAGTCGGCAACGTCAGGTTAATGGTTTTCACTTAGGAAAAAACCAGGCGATTAGTCATAAAATCGCGGAAATGAAGGTAAGATTAGATGGCACTCGGTTATGGGTAAATGAATGTGCTAAATTAAAAGACAATAATAATCGGATCACATTGGTCAGTGCTCAAACCAAATTATTTGCAGCAGAAGCATTTTTACAATCAAGTCTGGATGCGGTTCAAATTATGGGTAGCAGCAGCTTAGTTGAAGATAATCCTATAGCCCGATTAGTTACTGATGCTTTGGCAAGTCGATTGTTTTCAGGATCATCAGAAATACAAAAAAATATCATCGCAGCTCTATTAGGAACAGGTGAAGGTTACAAATAATGATTTTGTCTTATTTTCTGGCTAGTTTTCTAAATTAAAGATACAACAACCAAAACCATCATTGACTAACATAGTTTTACTAGCATAAAAATATCATTTTTTTTCTGAAAAAACTTATAACAAGAATAAAACTACAATTTATTTCTCAAAAAACAATCGCCAATTATAGGATTTTTATTAATGTAATACTATACGTATAAATTTTATACAAAATAACAAACACTCCCGCACGCAAAGGCCTAAGCCTCCATGTTCCTTACTAATCCACAGAGTTATCCACAGAAACTGTTAGCAAGTTCATGCTTTATTCAGGAAAAAATAAACTCTTATTATTAGTGTACTTAAATTCTTAGAACAAAATTAAAGATAAAAAAAATATAGCAAAAAAATTAACTGGATCCATGTTCTTTAATTTTAAATTTATTATCTGAAGTTTCCCAGTTTTTAAAACAACGGAACCCACACCACTATACGTACAGCAGTTTTTTTTAACCCGCGTTGCCCTAAATGTAGCAAACCCTAATTTAATTGATTTCTCTTACTATGTCAGAGCAAAAATAATTGGGAAACTTCAGGTTATTATTACTTTGTATAATGTATATACGTCCTCATTGGTGAGGTATTTAACATTCATTTATAAAGGTTTTATGTAATAGTAGCATCTTAGTAGCACCCCCTGAAAAATGGAAGCTAGCAGTATTTTCCAATTAACAAATGAGTCTGAAAGCCCCTTATATTCCAATTTTAAAAATCAGGCTTTTTTCTGTTCATTTATTTGTTTAAAAAGTTGCTTTTTAGCAAGGTTCATTTGATCAGTAAAT
>JAKIVF010000100.1 GCA_021647145.1 Methylococcaceae bacterium
TAACGATCTGTTTTTGAGCCTTAAATTGTTTGAATGCAGGGTGTTGAAATGCGGCCATGGCCACCGAGCCTTTTTTGCTCTGTCGCTTTCCGCTTATGATGATATCGGGGGCTTCCATAATTAATGTTTCAAGGGATAAATGACCACTTCCTGAAATACCGAGTTGATTGGCCAGGTTGGTAAAACCTCCTGCTTCAAGAAGCGTATTTGCCAAGGTATTGCCTCCAGTTGTGTAACCATTTTCTCGATAAAATACAGCAACGGGGATTTTCTTAGGCTGTAAGGCTAAAACTTTAGATAAGCGTTGGTTAAAAGATGAAATTAACTGTTCGCCTCTTTCCTCTTCACCCACGGCACGAGCCACCGTCATAATATTACGACGAATATCATCAAAACTTGTTGCAATGGGCAGCTCCACAATATTGAAACCTAGACGTTTCAATATAAAAACAGCAGGTCGGGAGGTAAATGTCCCCGCTAAAATTAAATCTGGCTTCATCAGCAGTATATTTTCAGCCAGTCCATAATTTTGTTTTAGACCTATCGCCTCTTTAAACATGGCTGAACTGCTTTCTTTTGCAGCCAAATAGCTTACTGAGGCAATATGCTTGCGTTCTGCAAGTAACATCAATAATTGATCGGTACACAAATTGATAGAAACAATGCGTTGAGGTTTGGCAAGTGCCGTGTGTGATGACAAGATAAACAGTCCTGTCACCACAAACATACCGCTAAAACAATATCTTATCCACTTTAAAATATACGCTGGCACGAATAGCGTCCTTATTTAAAAAGGGGGGTGGAGAAACTAAAAAGCATACTGAATTCCATATACAAACCTCAGGTTAACATGAGCATTATTCCCCCTCTTTAGCAAAGAGGGGTTAGGAAAGGTTTGAACTTAAAATAAGGGGCTTTAATTCAATTCCTTTACATTTTTACCCCCCCTTTTTCTGAGGAGGCTGATAGTGAATGATATTTTTTTAAAAGGGTTCAAATGTTATGCGAATGCCTCCATAGCCTGCAATACCTTTTGCGGCATAAGAGTAAACCTCTTGATAATGCTCATCTAAGAGGTTTTCAACTCTAGCAAACAGCTCGACTTGGTCATAAATTTCGTAGGATGCGGCAACATTCAATAAGGTGTAGTCCTCTAGTTCAACAATTGAACGATTAAAAAATGGATCAAATGCAAAATCTGTTTGCTTACCCTTGTATTTAACACCCACATTTAAATTACCCTTATTTCCAAGTGCCTGAAAAGCATAATTCAGATTAGCACTGGCAATATGTTTGGCACGACGAACCAGACTCACGCCATTAGCATCTTTGTTGGAGTTCCAGGTATAACTGCCTGTAAAATCTAAATTATCAAGAATATTTGCTCGCATAGCCACTTCAATGCCTTGAATATGAGTCCGGCCTTTTTGGTTAATTGAGGTTATCCCTGATCCAGTAATTAAATTTTCAATTCGGTTATTATAATAAGTGGTATCAAGTGACACTCTTCCATTTAAAAATTGCTGTTCTATTCCCACATCAAAACTTTGGCTTTCTTCAGACTGCAAATCAGGGTTGCCTTGGTAATTGGCTGCAAACCCAAACAATTCAAACAATGTTGGGTTTTTTACCCCTGTTCCGTAGCTGGTATGAAGCCGAGTATCCGTTTCTTTGTGAAGATAAGACAGTGTGGCACGATAGGTGGTGGTATCTTCAAATAAATCATCATTTTCATCCAGCCTGATACCACCAGATATAAAGAATCTATCAAACAGTCCAAGCTGGTATTCACCGACATAACTGGTTGTTTGAATGCTTCTATCAACATCACTAAAGCTACTTTTAACTTTGACGGCATCTTTTTCATGCTCCATTAAAAAAGTGAAGGTATGGTGTGATTGTGCGAAACTTGATGTATCAATCAATAAATTAGTCTGGTAAGTATATTTACTATTTCGGCCATCAAACTCACTGCCTAGGCTTTTGTTTCTGAAGTTATCTCTTTTATTATCAGAATAGTTAGCACTAATCATGTGATCCCACTTTAACCATTCACTCTCTTCAAATAATCTGATTTTTGAAAAAACACGTCCAAATTTTTGGCGTGTTTCCGTTTCGTTATCTGCATCGATTGAGCCGATACCGCCCTGAAATCCATCCGTTTCAGTATTAGAACGAACCCATTTCCCTGTTACTCCAAAATCCCAGTTTTTTAGGGGATGAAAATTAATATTGCCATCCACTGTTAAATTACGGTTGTCATCCTTTTCTGATCCACTTTCCGAAATTGAAATACCTTCAGATTCAAACTGTGAGGCATTGAATGCAAAATCGATTTTATCTTTCCATCCGCCACTAAGGCCCCCACTTGCTTTATAGGTACCAAAGGATCCCCCCTCGATTTGAGCATTAAGCTGAATCCCTTGACTGCCGCGTTTTGTAATGATATTAATCACACCACCAATCGCATCACTTCCGTATAGCGCACTCTGCGCACCTCGAATGACCTCAATGCGTTCAATATTTTCAGCCAGCAGATTGCCAAAATTAAATTCAGAACCGCCACTGGGATCATTGAGTTCAATACCATTTAACCGAACTAAGGTGTGATTGCCTTCCGCCCCACGAATACGAACTTGAGTTAAGCTACCAAATCCACCGCCAGACTGGTTGACTGCAAGAACTGGAATGGTGCGAAGAATATCGGAAACATAGGTGACTTGCTGCTGTTCAATATCTTGAGCTGTAATGACTGTGATTGCACTGCCAATACGGGTTTCGGGCGTAGGTACCAAATGTGCAGTAACCACCATTCTTTCGAGTTGTTTGGGTGGCCGCTCAGACGCTGTAACAGAACAGGGAAAAACTGCAGTGAGTAGAACGGCAGTGTTTCGAATTGACAGAATGGTTGGGGATGACCTTCCGGTAAGAATAAACATAAAACTCCACGTTTTTAAAAATATAAACGTCGACAGGAGATCTATGAAAAAGATAATGTTATCCATATCGACGAAACGTGTGTCGATAGCATCAATAAGATAACAGGTACAACAAAGCAAAAAACGCTGCTTTTATATATTATCAGGCAAAGATGTGACACGGTTATTCGCATCACAGAAAACGGTTTTCCGTCGCCATAAACTAATCCCGATTTATGGAAAGGTGATACTGGCTTAGGCAGGTATCCTGGCTCACGAGTCATCATATTTATCTAGCCTTCCCGGTTTCCCAGTGGCATAAAGTAGATAAATACTCATCGTATACAGTTGCGGGTCAGCCAAGGCTTTGATCATTAAACTGGTAGCCAGTTATTGAGTCTATACCTTGTTCCCTGAATTACTTCCCCTTTACAGGGGAACCAAAGCTGTTGTAATTATAACTTAAATAAAGGCTATAGCATCGTTAATTGTTAAAAAAAACACACACCCCCTCCCCGTAATTTTAATAGTATAATTTCGTTAGGTTGTTTTAAAATCTCAAACTTAACGTGACATAGCCTAAATAAATAGTTAGCGTTCGTATTGTATGAAAGCATAACCACCTTAAATAATAATGCCTAAACATTAAGCCCAAAAGACAACATTTTTGCGTACTATTTTTTCTGTTTCGAGAATAGGATCCTATAAAATCACATCAAAAGGGACGCACATCAATACCGCTACCTGTCGAGTAATTTTTAATATATCAACATGTTACTTTCTCGTTTCTGGGTTTTGTCATCCTCAGATAAGCCTTGGGTCTTCGTTTAATAACTCTGGGTTGATTCGGTCTTTTTCGATTGCCAATTTCTGTTTCAATCATTGCAACTAATAGAGGTAACGAGGTTTCTTATCATTAAGGCATGGCTGCTCTAGCAAGGTTTGTCCGAATAAGGTTATAAGCTAAAAAGTGGACAGCAACTTCTTTGTCAGAAAACATTGGGATGTCTTGCTTCAATAGCAAAGCCAAAATGGTATAAGTAGTGTAATAACGATCAGCCAGCAATAAGTCAAAAGTGCTAAGCGACTCAATTAATTGAGAAAACAACGAGGCTTCACCACTTCCTTTGCCTTGGTAAGAACCTACTACATAATTAACACAGCCACCTGTTGCTAATGATAATAATCCAACCAAACGGATAATAGGAAAGCCCAGCCCTGGTTTTTGTGCGCTTTTTTGAAGATAAGTTTTCTTATTATTGCTGGTGTCTGGCGTGAGCATAGTCACACTATCAACGAGCATTACTCGATAGCCTTTCCATAGCCAATTATTTGAAGCTTGTTTAAGCATTTTTTCATCTGATGATGTAGCCGTTGCTTTCAAATGGGAAAGTAACAATCATGATAGGGCTTTGAAATAAGGGTCTGTACTCATGGTGTTTTCACGACAATTAAAGCTTATTCGTTCTATCAAAACACGTGCCACAGTTTCTTTGAAAGAGCCTATGGCGCTAAGCACTTGATACAAAAAGCGCGTAGTGTAAATCTAATGGGGTAAAAACAGTATCGCGTCTACAGCCTGATTGATAAATTGTTTCAATTAGATTATCAGGCAGTAGCTCCTTAAAAGGCAGATCATTGACTTGAAAGAAGATGTTTTTGAAAGATCGTATTTGTAAACGAAGACTCAATCGATTAGAATCTTGTATGTTAAGCTTTTTCTTAGGATGAATTGTTTTGTAGTAAATTCAATTATATTCAACCACTTAATGAGTAACTGATAGCGATATTGGAACCCACCCCCTTTTGATTGTTTGGAGCCTATGGATTCGCTGCGTGGCAAATCGATTTTTGTGACATGGAGTCCCAAAACCTATAATGAGGCGCGCGATGGCCGCGCCTGTTATGGCCTTTTCTCGAACCGTAAAGTCGCATCCGTCTAACATAATGAACTTTGTTGGAACACATGCTGCCAGCGTCATCCTAGAAAAGTATAAATAATAAAATACAAATGGCTAAACGAAGATCTAAAGGTTTCCGAAATACCAATAACTGATTAATATGATTTATTTTTGACGCGGGAAATTAAAATTTATTTACCCACTCTATTCCGCATTGACCCTAAACAAGAGAATAGAAACTATGGTTAAAAAATACACCTGGAGTGATTCAGTCTCAACAGGTCATGCTGCTACTGATTTGCAACACAAACAATTCTTTGCTGTGTTGTACGAATTTGCTGAAGACCTTGAGAAAAATAACGGTGCTAAAAAGCTCCAAAAATTACTGCTGTTCTTAAAATACTACGGTGAATGGCACTTTGGGAGTGAAGAAAACTCCATCGCTTGCTTTCACTGCCCGCTGGCAGGAAAAAACATCGAGCAACACGCACAATATATGGTAACAATTGATGCTTTACTAGAGAAAGTTCGTGCATCAGGTTCGTCAGAGGAATTAGCAAATTCAGCATATGATTCACTTACTGACTGGCTGGTCAATCACATTATGAAAATTGATAAGGCAAACGCAGAATATGCCAATTCATGCAAAGATGCATAGTAACGGTAGTTTTAACATTGACTAACACAGCCATTTTTTATGGCTTGATGAGAGTCGGTACGATACTCAGATATCAAGTACACGATCCAACCGACCTTCAAAATAAATAGCTTATTGAGACAATGCCAATGACCAATTAGGGATTGGCATTGACCATTTCCTAGTGGCATAAAGTAGATAAATACTCATCGTATACAGTTGTGGGTCAGCCAAGGCTTTGATCATTAAACTGGTAGCCAGTTATTGAGTCTATACCTTGTTCCCTGAATTACTTCCCCTTTACAGGGGAACCAAAGCTGTTGTAATTATAACTTAAATAAAGGCTATAGCATCGTTAATTGTTAAAAAAACACACACCCCCTCCCCGTAATTTTAATAGTATAATTTCGTTAGGTTGTTTTAAAATCTCAAACTTAACGTGACATAGCCTAAATAAATAGTTAGCGTTCGTATTGTATGAAAGCATAACCACCTTAAATAATAATGCCTAAACATTAAGCCCAAAAGACAACATTTTTGCGTACTATTTTTTCTGTTTCGAGAATAGGATCCTATAAAATCACATCAAAAGGGACACACATCAATACCGCTACCTGTCGAGTAATTTTTAATATATCAACATGTTACTTTCTCGTTTCTGGGTTTTGTCATCCTCAGATAAGCCTTGGGTCTTCGTTTAATAACTCTGGGTTGATTCGGTCTTTTTCGATTGCCAATTTCTGTTTCAATCATTGCAACTAATAGAGGTAACGAGGTTTCTTATCATTAAGGCATGGCTGCTCTAGCAAGGTTTGTCCGAATAAGGTTATAAGCTAAAAAGTGGACAGCAACTTCTTTGTCAGAAAACATTGGGATGTCTTGCTTCAATAGCAAAGCCAAAATGGTATAAGTAGTGTAATAACGATCAGCCAGCAATAAGTCAAAAGTGCTAAGCGACTCAATTAATTGAGAAAACAACGAGGCTTCGACACTGACTCTGCTTATCAATAGATACAGAGGAGTAACACAAATAATAATAATGATGATGATAATTATTGTTTTTCCATTTCCATTTCCATTTCTCTAATCTTTGAAGGTTGGTATTAATTATTAGTCCATTCTTGGCTTATGTATTAATGGAGGCCATCTTGGGCATTTTTTTGTGCATTTTCATAGTATGCAAGCAATAGCCGATAACTTTTTTAACCACTTTTTCAGGGGACTGCTCCTGTCTAGAAAAGACCAGTCTGGAAATGGGTTTTACCCACAAAGACAAGCTTTCATCCAGCTCTTCCTTTAATCCTGCTTCAATAAATTTTCTTTTTAACCCTTGAGCTTGCAGTTTGCTTATTTTTATAGCAATTTTTCCAACAGTTGCGCATGCTGCCATCTCTTTTTCGTTAAATGTCTCGGATGCAACAACAGGTTGAATGGCCACTGACACGATTGCAAATGCTGCTAAAATAGAGTGCAAATTAAACATTTTTATTCCTCCTTCTATTATCGGTGAATGTTAACGACCCAAGTTTCTAAGCTGTAATATAACCGATATTTATTTTTAAATACTGAAAGATTATTCACCACTCATAACCTTTCAGTAGTAAGGCAAGACTATTTTGGTATTTTGATCTTGCCGTTTTTGATATTTTTAAGCACTTTCTTTAAGTAGCTTTGACCAATTGTGTCTTTGATCGAGTCCTTATATTCAGTTAAAGCTTCGGTTAAACTTTCTTCATTTTGTAAGTCTTCTCCAACAATGATAAGTCCACCCATTCGTCCACCCCAATGAGGTGGGCATTTATAAAAATAGATTCCTGGCTTATCAACGATATAAGAGTAATTTGCACCCATATCAGAAATCATTTTTTCAGCGCCATCTGGAATTTTAACGACATCAACAAAATGAGTTGGCATATCCCGAAACTCAATAATGTCGCCTTGACTGGCAAAGACAATATCAGGTTTAAACTGAATACCTACTCCCTTGACAGTGTGTGTTTCTTTACTGTTAGCTACGGAAAACATTAACAATCCACTCAGGATTAACGTAAATTTTAAAAGATGTTTCATTGTTTTTTCCTTCCTAATCTAAAATTATAATTTTTCTATTTTGCTGAATTCATACTTACTCTGATTCAGTATTTACCCAAAGCCAACAGTACTTAGGATTGTGTGCAAAATAACGCCGACAACTTACTCGCACTAAAACCGCTCTAGTATTTTTCCTGCCTTACGCGCTACACCACCTGATTTTTCTAGGTGAATTGCACACAAAAACCTGCGCGGTTTGCGAATTTATTCCGGACACAGTCCTTAGTCATTCCCTTGGCAATATCATTGCCAGCAGATCATCGGTTAAAAGCGACAGCTTGCTTGGAAATAATATAAAGAGAATTTTATACGAAACCACATTAAATGTAAATAGTAATGAGAATGATTTCTATTTATTAACAGGGTTGGGAGCCCCCTTTTTTTCATAGGTGCAAATCTATAAAAAGCACTGAACAAATTATAATTGCACAAACAATAATGAGAGTGGTTATCATTAGAGCTTCTATTTTTAATACTTATTTAACTTTTGAAGTTACTCAATGGAATGCTATAATGAACTTTTTACTTCACTGGCACTTTGTTGTTCGGTAGCAGAAGCAACTTATGGTGAAAATACATTACACATACCACAAGCTATCTATAAAAGGGATTGCGTATCATGTAACCTTAGCTTTTCAAGCCACTGATAATCCCATCTTTCAATGAATCGACCTTTTTTCTGGGCAACTTTTTGTAATGTCCCGATTGTAGGTTGGTGCTGGAAGTCCAGTACTCAAGAGAATCACTCGTAGTAGTATCATTATGAAGAGTGATATTTTTAATATTTTGGAAAATATCATTAGTGCTTGGCATATACTTTGTATCATCGACTAGTGACAACACTTCATTCATGTTTGGTAATCTCCAGCCCTCTCCATTTAGTGATAAAGAATTACAATAGTCTATGGCTTCCATCCAACTTGCTTTTTTTATGACTCCATTATTGTCGCTGTAATCATCTTGCCACTGGAACCCTGTATTATTATCGGTTACTACACCGTCATTCCTGGTAAAGTCAGCAGGCTTAGGTGTATCCGTATTTTCTTTACTCTCCCTGACACATCGAATATTATATTTTTCCTCCGTAGCCCCAACCATTTGACAACCATTGTAAAAGTCATTAAACCACACACCCGGTAGCTCTGGAGGGGCAGTAGTGGATGAGGCATAATAGTCGTATGGCTCTGAAGTATTCTTAAACTCAGCGTTAATAGAATAAGGAGAGCGACTGTAATCATTTAAGTCAACCAGCTGTTCCTTGTCGGCATTCTCCAGTCGTTAAAGTCCCCCAGTGTTAAATTAGCGCAATAGGTCGTTGTAGTATCACCTGATGTATCATCACTATTTGTAATACTCCAGGGTTTCCTTACTGTTTTAGCGTCAATATCATCCTGCCACATCAAGCCGGTAACTAGATCAGTAACGACCTCTTTACTATCATCTCTGGTGAAAGATTGTTTTATCCCTGTTTGATAAAAGCCATCATCTTTAATACTCCAATTGGTGATTACGCTGTCTTGATTAAAACTTCTAGTTTGTCCTGTTCTTTTAAGCCGCGTGATAGCAGGTTTCACTACTCTGACAATTTCAATATTTGAATATTGGCTTTCACCACTCAAGTCATTAGCCTTAACCGCAACAGCATACGACATGCCCTCGGATAACTCGGCTGTAAAAGTCGTGTTTTCTGCCATAGGGATGCTTTTAATGGGCGTAAGGGCTGGGTGAGGGGCATAAAATAATGTATAAGCTGTTGCGCCATCAACAGTGTTCCATTGTGCTGTCACTTTTTTTTCTTTAACGGTGACGGTAAGGTTGGGTTGTTCTGGTGCAGCATATGGAGAGGTTGAAAAGGCTACAAGCCCAATAGCCACCGTTATTTTTTTTAATTTATATTGTATCGTTGTTCTCCTGAATAATTCATAGAAATAAGAACCCAGATGTCCTTTTTCTAATGGTAATATTTATGAGGACAAATGGATAAAAACCTAACTACGGAAAGCGTACCAACATTTGTTGCGTAACCTGAAATAGAGCCTTTCATTTCTTGAATAAAAAAAGCCGTTGGCAGAGGTTCTAGTAAGAGAAGGTTTTACACAGATCATACATGATAATGATTCTTATTTCTATCTTTAAAAAAATAACCAGTATTTTTAGTTATTTAACTATGATTTCAGGGTTTTTATATCGTATTTTTATTTTAGTGTATCCATTTCATTTAGCCTGGAAAGACCCGTTGTACTATTAGATGTTTTAACCGGTCTTGTTTGCCAAATTTTGAAAGGCTTGACTTTGCTTTCAAATAAAATTCTTGGTGCTGCATAAAATTAAGGTTTTAAGCAATATTGAGATTGATCATTGACGGATGAAAAAAATTAGTTAACAATAATCATTCGCATTAGTATTATTTTTTGATAATTAAAAACTGCTAAAAAATAAGTTATTGGTAAGTTTAATTAACTAAATTAATTGTGAGTTACTAAAGGATACATATGAAATATTTAATCACTTGCTTGTTGGTCTGTATAAGTACTTTTTTACCCGTACTGGCTCAAGACAAACTTGATACGCTTGTAATGGCTGGGCCTTTTGCGGCTGTTTCAAACCCATTGATCCGAATGATTGAAACAAAGGCGTTAGCAGATATTACGGATAACCTTAAATTTGAAATATGGAAAAACCCTGATCAGCTGCGTGCGATGGTACTCAATGGCAAAACAGACTTTATTGCAACGCCTACCAATGTGGCTGCAAACCTCTATAACCGAGGGGCTGATATACGTTTGCTCAATGTTTCAGTCTGGGGAATATTATGGATGGTATCCCGTGAACAAGGGCTGCAAACATTGGCTGATTTTAAAGGTAAGGAAATTGCCATGCCCTTTCGAGGGGATATGCCTGATCTGATTTTTACCGAGCTGGCTGAACAGCAGGGGCTTGATCCAAAGAAAGATTTTACTCTTCGCTATGTTGCCAACCCGTTGGATGCAATGCAGTTATTGATTTTACGCCGTGTTGATCACGCTTTGCTGGCTGAACCCGCTGTATCAATGGCTATTTTTAAAACCAAAACCTTTCCAGCAAAGATTATTGCACCCGATCTTTATCGCAGCGTTGATTTGCAAAAAGAATGGGGGCGATTATTGAAGCGTGAAGCAAAAATACCCCAAGCAGGTATGGCTGTCATTAATAAAAAACTTAATCCTCATGTGATTAAACGCTTTAACGAGGAATATGAAAAAGCAATGCAGTGGTGTCTTGATCACCCAGATGAAGCAGGAAAAATGGTGGCGAAGCGTGTCCCTATGTTATTACCAGAGGCTGTTACAGAGTCTATAAAAGTAGGCCAATTAAAACCTGTCTCTGCAAAAGTTGCACGTAACGAGTTGGAATATTTTTTCAAGGTATTGCTTAAGCGGACACCGGCATTGGTTGGCGGGAAATTACCTGATGATGGGTTTTATTCTCAATAAAGTAATAACCTGTTTTCTTGTCTGTAGATGCTGAGCCTTACCACAGCAGGTTAAGAAAAAATAGCTCTTCCTTTTTTTCATTCAGTCTGGATAATCTGGAATCAGTAGAAATAAAAGCATTTATCCCTACAAAAGATTACGAGCTTTCAAAAAAAATTTATCAGGATTTGTGCTTTTTGATGACATCAGACACTGAAGACATCGCCTATTTTTGCCACAATGATTGCCGTTTTCTTTACAGGATTATTGCACTAAAGGATATGTAGATAATTTTCTGATGCATATGCTGGTTAAAAATGTAGACGCGTGGTGGGAGCATATAAACAACACGGGCATTATTGATAAATAATAGAGTAAAAATGTCTTTACCCGAAGTACAACCCTGGAAAATGAAAGACTTTAATTTGCTAGATCCAAGCGGTGTATGTTGGCGAATATATAAACAAAGAAAAAAATGTGTAGATTGTACGTATAAATAACAAAATACAGCAACAAATGTATGCTAAAATTAATATTTAGATATATTATAATATACTAATTTAAATTAACTCTTTTGGAGACTCACATGAAAAACTTACTACTCACACTTCCTATTCTTACAGCTATGTTATTCAATACAGCAATAGCAGAAAATGATGTAAACAATCATTCATCTAAAAAAAGTAAAGGTAGCCCTATGGTTGTCTTTAAAAAAACAAGTCCTATGCCGTTACTTATGTCTGTTATTGTAAAACATGGTGAAGAACTGAACTTAACAGAAAAACAAAGCGCAGTTTTTAATCAATGGCGTGTTGAAAATATGGGGCCATCTTTAAAACTGGGGAATGAAATTTTAACCGAAGAAGCAGCTATACAACAGGCAGCTATTGATGGAAAACCTAACACTGAAATTAAAAAAATGCTGAGCTCAATGTTAGAAAAGCGGAACACAATGGCAAGTAATATGCTGAACTGCCGTGATATGATTATGAGCACTCTGGACGAAGGACAGTGGGGGAAATTTGTTACACTTTACGGTAAAATGAATAAAACTATGTAGGTTTTAGGGGGGAATAAAAACCCCACCTAATAATATTGGACAATATTTATTACCCACTTCATTCAACATGAAAAAAACCATCACAAGAATTGCGTTAATATGCTTGGGATGGTTTTTTATTCTTTTAGGTGTTGTGGGTATTGTTTTACCTATTCTACCAACCACACCCTTTTTAATTTTAGCCCTCGCTTTATTTGCCAGAAGTTCGCCCCGCTTTCATCTGATGCTGTTAAATAACCGCTGGGTAGGAGCTAGTTTAAAACAGTGGGAAGAAAAAAAGTCTGTTTCTCGTCAAACAAAAAGGAATGCTTCTATTTTAGTTGCCATCAGTTTTTCAATCTCCATTGCAATATTACATGAAAGAGTGGAGTTACAAACTTTTTTAATTGTGATGGCTATCGTATTATTATTTTTCATTAAGCGACTAAAAGAAGCCTGAATGATCGTATTTCTAAACATTATAAAAGACTTTCCCCGTTACCTATGGAGTGGCTGGGGAGCAATTTCGAGCATTTTTCTGTTTATCGCATTGTGGGAATTTGGACATCAGAATTATGGAGAACTGATTTTACCTGCCCCAAAAGAAACATTTTTACGCCTTCTCAATATGCTATCAAACGAAGGCATGTGGCAGGAAATGCAAATCACGGTTAATCGTGCATTATGGGGCTTCTTTATTTCCGCTGTACTTGGCTCAGTCTTTGGCTTGCTTGCAGGCCTGTTTGCAACGGCCTCTATGATGAGCCGCCCAATCGTCACTATTTTAATGGGCATGCCTCCCATTGCCTGGATTGTGTTGGCAATGATCTGGTTTGGTATGGGGGATAAGACGGTTATATTTACTGTAGTTGTAGCCTCTTTTCCTATCGTTTTTATTGGTGCATTGCAAGGTACACGGACACTGGAAAATCATCTCAAAGAAATGGCGGACAGTTTTAACACACCGTTATTGATGAAATTAAGCGATATTTATTTTCCCCATATTTTTTCCTATATTTTTCCTGTCTGGATTGCGGCTTTAGGCATGAGCTGGAAAATCGTGGTGATGGCAGAACTACTTTCTACCGCAGATGGAATTGGCGCAGCCTTAGCAGCGGTGTTTTTCAAGCTAGTTGTCGCCTAAAGTTGTAAAATTATGCCGCCTCTTTTCTTTCCTTTTCAGCTTTTTGATTATCTGGGTTTAAATGCACTTCTTTAATCTTATCCCAGTTTCTTATTTCA
>JAKIVF010000212.1 GCA_021647145.1 Methylococcaceae bacterium
TGTAGCGGCGATTGACAGGCTGGTACACCATGCAGATATTTATAAAATAGAAGGAGAAAGCTATCGAAAAAAACACGCAGAAACGTTAAATCAAAATCGGACAAGTTAGTTGTCGCCAACCGGACAAATTAGTTGACGTTTGATATAAGCCTAAGTTTACTAAACTACTTGATAAAGAACTCTCGCCTAACTTGGAAGAGCTAGTATTAGCTATTGCCAGAAAGAATGAATGGGTTATTTCTCCAACAGGAGACTTTGCTTTGAATATTCTAGGTTTATCTACGCAAGTTCCTGCAAGGATAGTTTATTTATCTAGCGGTTCTAGCTGTAGTTATGAATATGGCAGACAAGTAATTAGATTTATTCAGGCACCTTGGAAAGAAATTAATTTCAAGCACTATGAAAGTAAGTTACTTGTGCAAGCTATACTTACGCTAGGAGAGAGCTATCGGATAGAGAATGATTGTATTAAGCTCTTAGGAAAGAATTTTTCATCTGTACAAAAAGAGCTTATTTTAGAAGATACGACGGATACTTATAAATGGATTCGTGAAACTATTATTAAAGTATGTGAAAATTAAATGCTAAGTCTCTTATTAGGAAGTCTGCAGTTATGAGAGAGAATAGTAGTAAATTTAAAATTTATTAATCTTTTTTTTAACTACTTTTGGGTAGGTTCGACTCCAAGTTAAGGGTAAAAAACACACTTTTATACAGGGGTAAAAACTGGGGTAAAAATGCTGCTTTAAATAAATAATAGTTATGTATATCAATAATATATGAACTTTAAGCGTTTCGGCCCTGGGCACCACTATTATTTTCAAAAAAGCCTGTTTTAAATAGCGGGCTTTTTTGTGTTTAAAATTCACGTTCCCCCCAATATGCATAACCAATATTTTTATCATTGATTTATACTGCTGCAATGAAAAAGTTATTATCCTCATTTACCATCATTCTAATTATATTGCTTATTTTATGGGCGGTTTTGTCTGGTTATTATGCTACTAAAACGGAGCAGGAGTTTAAGTCCTTACTTAAACGGAGTTCACAGCTTGTTGGTAAGCGCTTATTTCGTGTGGAATTACTTTCATATAAAAAAACAGTCAGTGGTGCGAAGGCAAAACTTAGTATTGGTTCAGATTATCCAGCCTTAAGTGAGCGGATGGGCGAACTAGAGATGAATGTTAAGTTATTGAATGGGCCTTTTTTTATTACACCTTCGGGGGTGAGTATTGGGAGTTCTCACTGGGTTTTACAAGTGGTTGATGGTGGCTCAGGAGTAATTGATGGTGTGGGTGATAAAATATACAAGCATGAAGATTTCTTCCCTCGTGGATTACCATCAGCTACGGTAAGAGTTGATTTTGAGCGGAAGGCGCACTATGTGGTGAAGGGAGAGACAGACATTGCCCAGTCGTTGATTACGGGTGTTTTTGACCTGATAACCGAAGATAACCGTGGCGCAATCACGATGAATAAATTCAATTTTGGTGTGCTGCCCAATATGGTTTCTGCAGATGTTATTAATATCAGCTATCAACATCAAAAAGCAATTACAACACGCTATAAGCCTGGTACAGCATCTTTACAGGCGACATCACTTAAAATTAGTCATAAAGCCTTAGCTGAATCTTTAGTATTAGATGTGAAGATGAACAGTGATTTATATTTAGATGAGAATATTTTGAATGGTTTTTTAAAAACAGCAGTTCGAAATGTGGGTGTAAAACAGTTTCCTATTGAAAAAGCGGAGATGTCTTTGCTCTTTAAAGGTTTGCCTGCGGATGCTTTTATCACTTTTAGTGAAGCAAATGATGAGCTAGATAACTTACATCAACAGGCACAGTGGGCGTTGGAAGAGTTAGGTGAAGTACCTGAAGGGCAAGATCAAATTTGGTCACTTTATGATCGAATTGAAGAATCATCTAAAATATTTCCAAAGCTTCTAGCAGGGCAATTGTCTGCAAATGGAGAGAATCTAATTCAATTGAAGGCAACAACGTATTATAAAAATATGTCATCGCACTTGACGGGAAATATTAAGCTTGAAAGTGAAAACGTAAAAATTAGTTCATGGTTGTCGCTATTGAATGGTGAAGCGCAGGTAGAGCTGGATCAGTTTCTATTTGAATTTATAGAAACGATCTTGCCCATTACTACCCCTAAATTTAAGCTATTTTTGAAGAAAAATAAGGTCTTAATGTTAAAAGAGTAGAAATTGAGAGAGATGATGTGAGCTGTTATACTCTGGTGCTACACTGGCAAGGCTTTTATGGGGATAAAAAATGCACAGTTTTTCACCGTTGTTTACAACATTATTTATAACAACAAGGTCAGGGCTATCTAAAGCCATATTAGTTGCAGGTTTCCTATTCTTTGCTCAAGTCTCATCCGCTGCAGTTTGGGATTCTGGTAGTAATTATTGGAATGGTAATTGGGAAATCAAATACCA
>JAKIVF010000213.1 GCA_021647145.1 Methylococcaceae bacterium
AGCACAAGTACCCACACAAATTATTTCGATTTCGTTTTTAAAGAGCTTAAAGGCCAATGCCTTTTCAGCTAAACTTCCGTTCTGCTGAGTCCGTCTATTCTACAGATTATCTTTTGACTGTCAATCTCTTTTCCTGCTTTAATTGTCAGCCTACCCAACCATTCTTCATTAGAAAACAGACAAGTTGAATAAAAATGTTGTTTATCAAAGATTAATAAATTTTTTGAATTTCACAACCTTCCTTTTTCTCATTTCAAAAGACAGCGCCAGCTCTATTTTGTTATTTCAATACGCGCAAATCTTCTTTTTCCTACTTGATACACTTGTTTTGTTCCAACTGAGATTAGTAACTTAGGATTATTAATTTTTTCACCATCAATCTTTACAGCACCTTGTTTTATCATGCGCAAAGCTTCTGAGGTACTTTTTGTCAGCCCAGCGTCATTTAACAAATTGGCTATCGCCAAAAAATCATTTGGCACTATTAAAGTAATTTCATCTATTTCATCTGGCATTACTCCTCTCTGAAACCTAGCCTCAAAATTTTCCAGAGCTTTTTTTGCGGCAAAAGCATCATGAAATCTTTCTACAATCTCTTGAGCCAAACTTACCTTATAATTTCTCGGGTTTGCCCCATCATCACATTCTTTTTTCCACTTATGAATATCAACCAAAGAGTTAAAACTTAACAATTCAAAATATCGCCACATTAAATCATCCGAGATTGACATAATTTTTCCAAACATATCATCACTTGAATCTGCAATAGCAACATAATTATCAAGTGACTTTGACATTTTTTGCACACCATTCAACCCTTCTAAAATAGGCATTGTTATAACTACTTGAGGCTTTTGCCCATAAATCTCTTGCAGTTGCCTGCCAACCAACAGGTTAAACTTCTGGTCTGTCCCCCCTAGCTCAATATCTGCCTTCATTGCAACCGAATCATAACCTTGAATAAGGGGATATAAAAACTCATGAATTGCTATTGGCTGACCACCTTTAAACCGCTTACTAAAATCGTCTCGTTCAAGCATTCGTGCAACAGTATGTTTTGAAGCCAATTGAATTAACTCTGCCGACGAAACCCGACTCATCCAGGTTGAATTAAATACCACTTGAGTTTTATCAGGATCTAGGATTTTAAAAACTTGCTCTTGATAAGTCTTTGCATTTTCTAACACCTCTTCTTTTGACAAAGGTTTTCGTGTTATATTTTTACCTGTAGGATCTCCTATCATCCCAGTAAAATCACCAATTAAAAATTGAATTTCATGCCCAAAATCTTGAAATTGTCTCAATTTATTTATAAGTACGACATGACCTAAGTGCAAATCAGGCGCCGTAGGATCAAACCCTGCCTTTATTCTTAACGGCCTATTTTCCCCAAGTCTCGCAACAAACTCTGACTCTACCAAAATCTCATCAACTCCGCGCCTAAGCTTATCTAACACATCTTCTAGCAATCTCTATCTCCAAAAATAAAGTAAATTTTTTTTATTATAAGTTTATTATCCCCAAAAGCATAAAGTTTCTACTCATCTAAATTATCAACAACTCCAACAAAGCTGTAGGAAAACCTCTTTTCTATAAAAATTCAATATTTTGTAAAATTTAGTTATTTAATATTAATTAAGTTAAAGATCGTATTAATCAGCTCTTAAAAACAGCCTATCCAATTGAAATACAATGTTATTATTTAATAAAAAAACTAACCTAAACGACCAGAAATAATACAATCAGCCTTTAGTTTCTGGTCGAATAATTGAAAATCGTTACTCTCTGCAAACACAACCCACCAAACTAATTTGTTTAGCACAAACCTGCGGATAAAAGAGATCCGCTGTTGTAATTGGCAGACGTTATTCCCTGGTCAGAATTTGAGCAGGCTTTTACCAAAACCACACGCCTAGTGTAGGCTGTCCGGAAAAACCGATTCGATTAATGGTTGGATTGCAACTACTCAAATACATTGAAAACTTGAGTGATGAAAAATTGGTCGTTCAATTTAAACGTAACACTTACTATCAGGCGTTCTGTGGTCTAACTGAATTTAGCCTGGATTTACCTTGCGATAGTACCGAGCTAGTTCATTTCAGAAAACGGATTAGTGAAGAAGGTTTCGAGAAAATAATTCAGGTGAGTGTAGGACTGCATAGGAAAGAAGCACTAGAAGCAACTGTTAACATTGATACCACGGCACAAGAAAAAATATCACCTACCCGACAGATGCAATACTGGCGATAAAGGTTATTAACAGCCTAAACAAACTGGCTAAAGCTATGGTATTCAGCAGCGACGAACGTTTACCCAACCCCCTGTGTCAGGATAGTTGTCGCCTCTAATTTTAACTTTTAGAGGCAAAAAAAATGAGTCAAAAATTTACCGAAGGATTTAAAATGCAAGCCATAGAAAAAGCACTAAGCCGTTCACCCGGAATG